>JAWWDW010000134.1:0-5654 GCA_033719735.1 Robiginitalea sp.
ATGACGGGGAGGAGATGGTATTGCCCCGGAAGGAATTCGAGTTGCTCGCCCTGCTGGCTTCCAAACCCGACAAGGTGTTCAAACGGGAAGTAATCCTGGATAAGGTTTGGGGACAGGAAGTAGTCGTGGGCGGCCGTACCATTGATGTACATATCCGGAAATTGCGGGAAAAGATCGGGGAAGACCATTTCAAAACCGTCAAAGGGGTAGGCTATAAGTATGTGCAGTAATGGCCATTAAGCTCCGTAAGTCCTACCGTTTTGCGCTGCGGTCTTCCGTCTTCATTACTATTGCCCTTTCTGCAGGGGTATTCGCTTTCCTCTACCACGAGCAGTTCCTTCAGGCCTACTGGCCCTGGTTCCTGTTGTTTATCCTGCTCAGTTTTCTGGTTTCCTTCCTGATCCTTCAGATACGGGTGGAGAAATTCATTTACAAGCGTATCAAGCAGATCTACGACGACGTTTCCCTCCTGGAATCTACCTCCTTTACTTCCGGGCCCATCACCACGGATATGAAGACCCTGACAGAGGAAATCGAAAAATTTGCCCAGGATAAAAAAATTGAGATCGATACCCTAAAGATCCGGGAGGAGTACCGCAAGGAATTCCTCGGAAACGTCTCCCACGAATTGAAGACCCCGCTTTTTACCGTGCAGGGGTACATCCATACGCTTCTCGACGGGGCCATGGAAGACAAAAGAGTCCGGAAGAAATACCTGCAGCGTGCTGCCAAGGGGGTGGAACGCCTTATTTATATCATCAAGGACCTTGACCTGATCACCAAGCTGGAAATTGGGGAACTCCACCTGGAGATGGAGGATTTTGACATTATCGAACTCATCCAAAATG
This sequence comes from Robiginitalea sp., assembly GCA_033719735.1. GTDB lineage: Bacteria > Bacteroidota > Bacteroidia > Flavobacteriales > Flavobacteriaceae > Robiginitalea. Next base: position 849 of record JAWWDW010000134.1, read on the forward strand.
TCTTCGACCTCCTGGAGATGAAGGCTTCCAAAAAACATATTTCCCTGGTCTTCGATATGGATTATCCCGAACCCGTCTACGTGCATGCGGATAAGGATAAAATTCAACAGGTGCTCACCAATTTGCTGGTGAATTCCATCAAATACGGACAGCAGGATGGCACCACCGAGGTAAGTGTGGAAAACCTGATCAAGAATAAGGTCATCGTCCGTGTGACCGATAACGGAGAAGGGATCGAGGAGGAGCACCTTACCCGCCTCTTTGAGCGTTTCTACAGGGTGGACAAGAGCGGAAGCCGGCGGGAAGGGGGTTCGGGGCTTGGTCTTGCCATCGTCAAACACATCATTGAGGCGCACAACGAGAAAATCTACGTGGAAAGCGTGGTGGATGTCGGTTCCGAATTTTCCTTCACCCTTGAAAAAGCCGACCCCTCCGCCGAAGCCTGATATTTGGCGTTCTATTTTAGTAGCTTTGTGGCATCAAAGGGCACTGCTGCATGGGAAGCAAGAACAAACTGAAACGATTCCGGGAAAATGCATCCTTTTCCAATGTGATCCAGCCGGGGCGGGACCAGGTACTCGCAGGAGATTTCTCTTACAGGGGACACTGGCATCGTTTCTTTGGGAATGACCACCCGATTGTGCTGGAACTCGGGTGTGGCAAAGGGGAATACACCCTGGCCCTGGCGCGCAAAAATCCGGGGATCAATTACATTGGGGTGGATATCAAAGGCGCCCGCATCTGGAGGGGTGCCAAGACGGCCCTGGAAGCCGGGATGGAGAATGTGGCTTTCCTCAGGACCCAGATCGAATTGATCGACAGGGTTTTCGGGCCCTCCGAGGTCTCTGAGATCTGGATTACCTTCCCGGATCCGCAGATCAAATACAAGCGAACCAAACACCGGATGACCAACCTGGAATTCCTGGACAAATACCGGGCAATTCTCACCCCCGGCGGCAAGGTCCACCTTAAGACCGATAGTGAGTTCATGCACGGGTACACGCTGGGAATCCTGCATGCCTCCGGAATTCCCGTAACCTATGCCAACCACGATATTTACCACAACAGTGGCGCTCCCGAGGACGCGCTCAGCATTCAGACCTTCTATGAGGAAGGTTTTCTCGAAAAGGGCAAGCCAATCACCTACCTAACCTTCAGCCTGAACACCGAATGACCCACCTGCTGATCCTTTTCTTTGCCACCTTCTCCGCAGCGTTCATGGCCACGGTGCCCCCGGGCCTGCTCAACATGAATGCTGCCAAAACAAGTGTGGAAAAGGGCAAGACTGTCGGGATCATCTTCGCGGCCGGGGTCTCTACCACCATCATGGCACAGGCATATGTGGCGGTCCTGATATCGAAGTACCTCTACCGGAATCCCGAAATCATTGTCGTACTGCAAAAGGCGGCGATTGCCGTCTTTGCTTTTTTCGCCTTCTATTTTTTCTTCAAGGCCCGGGATAAAAAGGAAAAACCCATTGCCGTGGCACGGGTGAGCCGGAAAAACAACTTCTTCAAGGGGATGTTGCTGGCTTCGCTCAATTTGCTCACCATCCCGTATTACGCCGCGGTCAATGCCATGTGGAACAGCTCGGGCTGGATCCAATTCGAGTTCTGGGATATCGCTACCTTCATCCTGGCGGCCGGATCCGGGACTTTCACGGTACTCTACCTCTACACCGTATATTTCAACAAACTGGAGGCAAGGACCAGTGCGTTTTCCAGGAATTCGAATTACGTGTTGAGTATCCTGATGCTGGTCCTGCTGGTGATCACCCTGATACGAATCTTTTATACCTGACCCTATGAGAGAAGAACGCGAAGGCTTTTTTGAACGCGTATACGAGGTGGTCCGGCAGGTACCCTACGGCAGGGTTACCTCTTATGGGGCTATTGCGCGGTATCTGGGTACCGGGCGAAGTGCCCGCCTGGTCGGCTGGGCTATGAACAGTAGCCATGGTTTGGAGGATGTGCCTGCCCACCGGGTGGTGAACCGCAATGGCATCCTTACCGGAAAGCACCATTTTCCGGGAAGCCGGCTGATGGAGCAGTTGCTCGAGAATGAAGGTATCCGGGTTCGGGATGACCAAATCGTGGATTTTAAGAAGCATTTCTGGGATCCCATGCAGGAACTCCCCCCCTTATAAGCCCCCTTCATTACAGGATTCCCCATGCTTCCTTAATTCGAATCCAAGCCGTATCTTTGTTATCTGAATCAAATGGCAACAGTCATGGCGGTTAAGCTGGATAAAAACGAGATACTTAAAGCCCTGAAAACCATTACGGTGCCGGGTGAAGGAGGCAATATGGTGGAAACCGGTGCCGTGAGGAACGTACAGGTCTTCGGGGATGAAGTCGTGGTGGACCTCACCATTTCAAATCCGAGCCTGCAGGCCAGGAAAAAGACCGAGGTGAGTATCCTGCAGACCATCCACGAAAAGGTATACCCCAAGGCAAAGATTACCGTGAACGTCAAGGTACAGGCAGCGACTCCGCCTGAAGTGGCCCCTATCAAGGGCAAACCCATCCCCGGAATCCGGAACATCGTGGCGGTAGCCAGTGGGAAGGGCGGGGTTGGAAAATCTACGGTGACCGCGAACCTCGCGGTAAGCCTGGCCAAGATGGGGTTTAACGTAGGCTTGCTCGATGCCGATATCTACGGACCCTCCATCCCGATCATGTTCGATGTGGCCGCTGAAAAACCCAGGGCCGTCGAGGTAGAAGGGAAATCCATGATGCAACCCGTGGAGAGTCACGGGGTAAAAATGCTGTCCATAGGATTCTTTACACAACCCGACCAGGCAGTGATCTGGAGGGGGCCCATGGCTTCCAAGGCCTTGAACCAAATGATCTTTGACGCCAACTGGGGAGAGCTGGATTTCCTGATGCTGGACCTTCCTCCAGGAACGGGGGATATCCACCTGAGTATCATGCAATCCCTACCGGTTACCGGGGCCGTGGTGGTAAGTACCCCACAGCAGATCGCCCTGGCTGATGCCCGGAAGGGAGTTGCCATGTTCCAGCAGGATGCCATCCAGGTCCCGGTCCTGGGAATCCTGGAAAACATGGCCTATTTTACACCGGAAGAACTGCCGGACAACAAGTACTATATTTTTGGGCAGCACGGGGCACGGAACCTGGCCGAAGACATGGAGATTCCGTTCCTAGGGGAGATCCCCCTGGTACAGGGCATTCGCGAAGCCGCTGATGTGGGCCGTCCGGCGGCCCTGCAGACCGATACCCCGGCCGCGGCGGCCTTTGAGGAGGCAACCCGGAATATGGTGCGGGAAGTAGTGAGACGAAACAAGAATTTGCCCCCCACCGAGGCGATCAAGATAACGACCATGGCAGGGTGTTCCGCCGTGAATAAGAAATGATTATGACTTCTGAAGAGTTGAGGAAAAAGGTAGAGCAGGCCCTGGAAGAAATCCGTCCGTTTCTGCGTAATGACGGGGGGGACATTTCCCTTGTTGCCATCGAGGGCGATAAATTGGTCAAAGTACGCCTGGAAGGCAACTGCGTTGGGTGCTCTGTAAACCAGATGACCCTGAAGAGCGGAGTGGAGATGACCATTAAAAAGTATGCTCCGCAGATTGAAAAAGTGATAAACCTCGCCTGAGCCTCCTGGCCGGGTAATCTGCAGGTTTTGTTTTCAAATCGCATTTAACATGATTAAAACAGATATTCTGATCATTGGGGCTGGCCCTACGGGGCTTTTTGCCGTTTTTGAAGCCGGCCTTCTCCAACTAAAATGCCATCTCATCGACGCCCTCCCCCAACCCGGGGGGCAACTGGCGGAGATCTATCCCAAAAAGCCGATCTACGACATCCCCGGCTTTCCGGAGGTGCTGGCCGGTGAGTTGGTAGACAACCTGATGGAACAGATCAAACCCTTCCAACCCGGATTTACCCTTGGGGAACGGGCAGAAACCATTGAGAAACTCGAGGATGATACCTTCGTTGTCACCACAAATGCGGGTACAAAGCACTGCGCCCCGGTGGTAGCCATAGCGGGAGGGTTGGGAAGTTTTGAACCCAGGAAGCCCCTGCTGGAAAACCTTGGACAGTTTGAAGACAGGGGAGTCGCCTATATGGTCCGGGACCCGGAAGCATACCGGGACAAACGGGTCCTGATCGCCGGGGGTGGGGATTCCGCCCTGGACTGGAGTATCTTCCTGTCCGGAGTGGCCAGGGAGGTGACCCTGGTGCATCGCAGGAATGAATTCAGGGGTGCCCTGGATTCGGTCGAAAAGGTACGCGACCTCAAACAGCAGGGAAAAATACGGTTGATTACCCCCGCCGAAGTCGTTCAGTTAGAGGGTACGGATCTCCTGGAAAGCGTTGTGGTCCGAAAGAATTCCGAGCCGGCCGAAGATATCCGGATTGAGCTGGATGCGTTCATACCCCTTTTCGGCCTTTCCCCCAAGCTCGGACCCATTGCCAAATGGGGACTGAAAATCGAGAAGAATGCGATCCGGGTGGACCATACCCTGGACTACCAGACGAATATCCCGGGCATCTACGCCATCGGGGATGTGAATACCTATCCCGGAAAGCTGAAGCTGATCCTGTGTGGGTTCCATGAGGCAACCCTCATGTGTCAGAGTGCCTATCAGCGGATCCATCCGGGCAAGAAGTATGTGATGAAGTACACCACTGTGGGCGGGGTTCACGGATTCGACGGAAGCAAAAAAGAAGCCCCCAAGGCGGTGGTAAAGGCGATTGAATAGCCGCGTTCCCTAACGCCCCTTTACCAGCAGGGAAGCATCGTAGTTTTACAGGTCCCCGATATTGTGTAATTTTGCAC
>JAWWDW010000135.1:0-5650 GCA_033719735.1 Robiginitalea sp.
AACTGGCACCGCGCAAAATCCGGATTAATTCGGTGAACCCGGGGCCGGTCTTTACGCCCATATTTGGAAAGACGGGCATGTCCGAAGAACAGCTCAGCGGTTTTTCAGAGGCCATGCAAAACAGGGTTCCCCTAAAGCGGTTCGGACAGCCTGAAGATATCGCCAACCTGGTGAGTTTCCTCGCTTCGGATGAAGCCTCGTTTATAACGGGGAGTGAATACAATATCGATGGGGGAATCAATATCAACCCGCTGTTGTCCTGAAATTTTTTTACTATATTTTGGAACAAAAGTTCCAATATTTATAATTTTGGGGGCAGGGTTTACCTGCCCCTTATCAATTTGAGCGATGGAAGAATTTTGGAACGAACGCTACAGCAGCACTGACTTTGCCTACGGGGAAGCACCCAATGCGTTTTTTAGGGAGCACCTGGATTCCGTGAAGCCTGGCGCTCTTTTATTGCCTGCTGATGGAGAAGGAAGAAACGCTGTTTATGCTGCTACCAGGGGGTGGACCCCTTTTTCCAGTGACATTAGTGCCGAGGGGAAGAAGAAGGCAGAAGCGCTGGGTCGCAGGTTCGGGGTGGCTTTGGATTACAGGGTAGGGGACTTCGGGAAGCTTGAGTACCCGGGGCAATCTTTTGATGCAGCCGGCCTGATCTATGCACATTTTAGTCCGGACAAAAAGGCTCCTTACCACCAAAAGGTACACGAGCTGCTCAGACCGGGTGGACTGGTGATCCTGGAGGCGTTCAGTAAAAACCATTTGGCATTCAACCAGCAAAATCCGAAGGTTGGCGGACCCAGGGATGTCGCGTTTTTGTTGTCGACCGATGAGATCAGCGGGTATTTTCCAGGGTATGAATGCCTGCTGCTGGAGGAAGTCGAGATCGAGCTTCGTGAGGGGGCTTTCCACCAGGGCAGGGCCTCGGTGGTCCGATTCGTGGGCAGGAAACCACTATGTCCCAAAGAACAGGAACATGCCGAGAACTAAGACATTCGATGAAAAGGCCGTGCTGGAGAAGGCCATGGAGCTCTTCTGGACCCAGGGCTACCACGCCACCTCCATACAGGACCTGGTGGACCATCTGGGAATCAACCGGGCCAGCCTCTACGATACCTATGGGGGAAAAGAATCCCTGTTTCAAAAAGCCTTCAGGCACTACAGGGAGCAAAACACAGCCCGGATCAAACAGTTTTTGGAGCAGATGCCCGAAGTGCGGGAGGGTCTGGGGACACTCTTCAACGGAGCCATCAAAGAGGCTGCCGCGGATGCAGACCGCAAGGGGTGTTTTGTCGTCAACACGGCGACGGAACTGATCCCCGGGGATCCGACATTGCTACAGGTCCTCGCAGAAAACAAGCGGACTTTTGAGCAGCTGTTTTACGACTACTTAAAGAAGGGAGAAGAAACGGGGCAATTCCCGGCCGGAAAAAACCTGAGGGCCATCGCTTCGCTTTTGTTTACCCTGTACAATGGCCTGAAAGTGGTCTCAAAAGTAACCCCCGACCCAAAGCAATACCAGGCTTCCATAGATGAGGTACTCCGGTTACTGGATTGAGAGAGTTTTTACGGGGCCTTTGAGGTGTGGCTTTTGGTGTACAGGTAGGACCCCGCACCCAGGACTGCGTAAATCCCCAGAATATAGTACAACTGTTCCCTGTTCTGGGTAAACTCAAAATAAAGGATCAGCAAACCTGCAACCATAAGGCCTGCGATGGCCAGTAGCGTCATGATAGTGCTGGATTTCGTTTCCTCCCTTTTGCGATAGTTTGCAAACGCCATCAGCAGGGAAACCAGAATAAAGGTAATGCTCCCGAATTCGAGAATCACCTGTAGGCCTCCGGAGAGAATGAGCAAATATGCCATACCACTCATAAGGGCTATGGCGTATGCAGGGATGTAAACTTTCCTTTTTTTCGCCAGAATGGAAGGCATGTAGCCATCCCGGGCAATGGCAGCCATCAAGCGGGAGGATCCGAACAAAGTTCCGCTAATGGCACTGGAGGTGGCCAGGAGGGCCCCAAATATGACGATGACCTGTCCGATAGATCCCAGAAATTCTGAGGCTCCGGCAGCCAGTGCGTATTCCTTGTCTGCAATGATCTCAGATTTTGGGATCGTGGCCAGGGCAGCAGTGGATAACATCACGTAGAGCAGGGTGGCAATTCCCACGGAGGCATAGATAGCTCTGGGAATATTCTTTTTGGGTGCCTTTACCTCATCATAGGCATTGATTACCAGCTGAAAGCCTTCGTAGGCTACAAAGGTGATGGCGGCCACCACGAATATGGCAGTCCAGGTGGTGGAGGGAGCAAGCAGCGGTTCCAGGTTCTGAAGATCTCCTTTCCAGCCAAGGAGTACAGAAATGATCAGCAGGATGGCAATTTTCGTATAAACCATGAGATCTTCCAGCTTTCCCATCCCCTCTACGCTTGTGATGTTTATCAAAGTAAACAGGAAGATGACGACCCCGGCGGTTATTTTTTGCCCGGTCGGATTGTTTATGGATTCAGAAAAGCTGCAGAAGTAGGATGCAAATGTAAACCCATACAGGGCCAGGGTACTGATATAGCCAAAGACGATCAGCCATCCCACCACAGCAGCGGCAGTTTGATTCCCCGGAAAGGCTTTCTTGAAAAAGGTATAGGTAGCCCCTGCATCTTTGTAGAGTAGGGTGAGTTTTACATAGGAATAGGCAGCGAGGAAAGCCAGTCCTCCTCCGATCCCGATAGCCAGGGGAGTTAGATTCCCGACCTGTTCCACAGATACGCCCAGGATCGAGAATATACCACCTCCCACCATACCCCCGAGGGCAATGGCGATCAGTTCTCCTAGGCCAAGGGATTTCCTGGTATTTTTCGAATAGTCACTCAATGGTTTGCCTGCTTATGGTCTGGGTTGCGTTTTTCTTGTTTTAGGATTTCGCGTTACTACTCCCCTGACCTTTTGGAAAAATGGAAAAACCCCATCGGGAACTGGGATCCCCCCGTGGTATACCGGAGCTCCCAGACACCTGTTTGAAAATCGGGACCTATCCAAAATTCCACCTCCTTATAGGGCATTGGGTCCCCTTCAAAAATCCGGCCCGAGAGTTCGCAAGAAATCGTGTAAGCCACCCCCGTCATGCCTGTAGGGAGCACCCAGTTCGTACCTATTTCGCCATTGGCAATATAGGCGTTTCCAATTTTTCCCACGACGGTCCGGTCAGGCCGTATGGTCAGTACCGTATTTGCATAGCCCGGGACAAACCGATAGCCCATCCCACCCGGTTTGGTCCGCACGGTAATTTTTTGTGTTCCGGAGACCCAGGTCCCGATCAGCTCCGGATCGATGCCCTGCTGCCCGCAGGAAACCAGGGATGCCAGAAAGAGGATAATCCCTGTCCGGACTCCGACTTTTAATAAGGGATAAAGGATGACCTGGTTCATCGATGGCATTTGTGATTGGGTGTTATTCCCGGACCCCCAGGGCCTGGATCTTTGGTTCCGGCTCGGGGCTTAGGGTAAATGCCACCTGCAGGGTATCCTGCTCCCCATACAGATAAAACGTTCCCCTTAGTTGGTTCCAGGCTTCCATAGGGCTGATTTCCAGGATAGGACCCGCCTGTTCGAGCAGGGGACGGATCCTGGCCATCCGCCTTTCCCGGTCTTCATCCAGGAAGAAATTTTCGGCCAAAATCTCCGCCTCCAGCCCGGGGTCGCCTCCCTGCATCCATTCCACGACCTGTTGTTGCCGTGTTCTCAGGATCTCTGGAACCCCGACTTCCCTGGGTTTCAGATCCAGGTCTTCAAACAGGAGTTTTACGATCTCCTCATAAGGCCAGGGGGAGGTATAGGTGACGTTGCAGAAGGCCATCAGACCAATGCCCAGGTCCGGATAAAACACATAATTGCTGCCAAACCCCGGCAACGCACCCCCGTGGGAGACGCGCCGTGTCCCATGGCAGTTTTCCATGATGCCAAGGCCGTAACCGTACCCGTTTACGACCGTGCAGTGCTCGTCCTTCCAGTCCCGGGCATCTGCGTAGAGTCGGGGAAACTGGGGGGTCTGCATTTTCCGGAGGGAGCTCCGCCGTACGGGTCCTTCCTCCGGGCCGCTTCTGGACGGCCAGGCAGAAAGGTGAAGGCTGACGTACTTGCTAAAGTCTTCAATGGTAGTGATCAGGCCGCCCATTGCCCCGTAGCTGCCGTCGTGAAGCATGGGGGCTATGGTAAGGCTGTCCGGGGCATAGCCGATGGCGAGTTTCTCCCCGGGAACCTCGTCAAACTCCCAGTACGTACTGCCCATCCCCAGGGGTTGGAGGATTTCCCGGGTAATGAATTGCTGATACGGCATGCCGGACACGTTGGAGATAATCAGCCCCAGGAGGGCATAGCCGGTATTGCTGTATTCATAGGTTAGGGAAGGCGGGTTGGAGAAGCTCGGGCCATCCAGCATCAGCTGCTTCAGCATTGCCACCGGTTCATCCAGTTGCCGGTCCCCCCAGGGGTTGTCTTCCGGGAAACCCGCCGTCATGGTCAAAAGGTTTTCCACGGTGAGGGGAGGGGAGTCGCTGGTGGGGTAGGGGATGTTCGCCATTTCCGGGATGTGTTGCGCCGCCGGGTCCTGAAGCCCGATCTTGCCTTCCTCCACCAGTTTCATGATCCCCATGGCCGTAAAGCTCTTGGTCATGGAGGCGATCCGGAAAGCGGATGAGGTGCTGGCCGGGATCTGTTGCTCCCTGTTGATCACCCCCAGGGCGGAATCGACCACCAGCTGATTATCGACCACTACGCCATAGGCGATCCCGGGGATGTTGTTTTTTTCTGCATAGGCCTCGAACAATTCGTGCAGTTTCGGGGCAATGGATTGGAGCTGTGCCACCCGGTCATCCGTTTGGAAATGGGAAGGGGCGTAGGTAGGGGACACCCGGATAGTTTGTGAAGTGGCAGGGGCGGAAGGAGCGGGCTCTGTTTTGCAGGCGAAAAGGAGCAGGGCAGCGGTAATCAGGAGGCCAAAGGCTTTCATGAAATTGGGTTTAGGTTGCGTTTTAGGGAAGGTACGTATTTTTCACTTCGTACCAGACACAGGGGTTCAGACGGGCAGACCCCTGAAGTCCGGGATGTTCAAATTCCCCCTGCCTTTGCATCCCGATCTTTCGCATGACCCGTTCAGAGGCGGTATTCAGGGCGGGGCAGACCGAAACCACCCGATTGAGGCCCAGGTCCTCAAAGGCGTGGTCCAGGCATCGTTTTGCCCCTTCAGAAGCATATCCCTGACCCCAGAATTCCTTTCGAAGCCGCCAGCCGATATCGGTAGCAGGCGTAAATGTTGCCGTGTATTCCTGATACTTCAGGCCGATAAGGCCTACAAATTCCCCTGTGGATAAAAGCTCGGTGGCATAGTAGGTATACCCCCTGCTGGCAAAGTGCTCCTGCAATTGCACCAACATGCTTCGGGATTCTTCCCGGGTCAGGGGGGCGGGAAAATAACGCATTACCTCCGGGTCTGCGTTTAACCGGGCCAGAACATCCAGGTCGGCTTCCTCCCAGTTGCGGAAGCCGAGACGGGGCGAAGTAAATAGGAAACGTCCAGCCATCCTTTTTTGGTGATTTTTCAGTCGGTCAAATCAACCGTCCTGCCACTGGCTGCGCTCCTGCGGGCCGCA
>JAWWDW010000136.1:0-5595 GCA_033719735.1 Robiginitalea sp.
CACACTGTCCACAACGATGGGGTTCATCTGCATCTGTCCGTAATCCGGGAGTTCGTGTTCCCACACTACTGAAAGCCCGTCCACATTTTCTGGCGTAAACGCCCCCAGCCTGCTGAAGTGGGTTCGGCCCGGATCTCCCAAATACTGGCTCCAGGTTTCGTAATCGGGGTTTGGCCTTTTTGTGACAGGTTCCTGATCTTCACTGCAACTGAGGAGGCAGCTGAACAGCAGGAGGGAAAGCACCCGAAAAAAGAACGCGTTGATTCTCATGGCAAAATTTCGTACAGGGTTCCTAAAAGTAGAAAAATCCGATGGGATATTCACTGCCCGGGATCACTCAAAGAGGTCGGAAGTGATGGCCCTGACGGAAGCATGGTAGGACCGGCCAAACAGGTTCAGGTGCACCAGCAGGTAATAGAGCTGGTAGAGTTTAACCCGCAGATCAAAGCCCGGTTGTTTCGGGTTGATCTCAAAATAGGCGTTGTAGAATTCTTCAGAAAAGCCACCAAACAGCAGGGACATCGCCAGGTCGACCTCCGCGTGCCCGTAATACACGGCAGGGTCGATAAGATAGGGGCGACCTTCTGCGGAGATGAGGTAATTTCCGCTCCAGAGGTCCCCATGCAAAAGGGATGGGGACACTTCTGGAACCAGGTCAGCCACCCGGGCCTCCATTCGGTCGATCGCCGGAACCTCCCCCACAGTGAGCAGTTGTCGGGATCGCGCCAGTTCATATTGGGGAGCAAGGCGGCTCTGCACATAGAAAACAGGCCATTTTGATGCTTCCTTATTCTCCTGCGGGAGGGTGCCGATGAAATTCGGCCGGGCCCATCCAAAGGAAGGAGCACTCACCTGATGCAAGCCGGCAAGCCCCCTCCCCAGGGCCCTGGAGGAGGCCCGGGACCCTGGCCCGGCAGGGATGTACTCCAGTAGGAGACAACTGCCAGCCGGTGTGCGTGTACATCCCAGCACCCCTGGGACACCCAGGGTGCCCGCTTGGGAAAGTGCTGTTAAGCCATCTTTTTCAGCCTCCAGCATCTCCAGCCCTTTAGGACCCTCCAGCATTTTGGCGAAAACAGAACCTTCGGGAGTCTCCAGGAGGTAGCTGGCAGCGATGTCCCCTCCCCGAACCGGATGAAGTTTCCGGATCTCCAGGCCGAAGGCGCCTTCCAGGGCTTGTATGAGATTGGAGCCAGCCATGGATCAGAGTTTGAAACGGTCGCCGATCCGGGCAATACGAAACCCGGCACGCTCAACGGACGTGGATTCCGAACTCTTTGGATCGAGGAGGGGGTTGGTGTGATTCAGGTGGATGAAGTAGACTTTGTTCCGCAGGGCCAAGGGCAGGTTCCCCAGGAGCGACATGGACTCCACCACAAAGGGATGCGGGATTTCGCCCATGTCCCGATACCCAATTTCCGCCGCATTGTAGAAGGTAGCATCCAGGAAGGCAAGGTCCACTTCTTCGAGGATTTCCGGCAGGGACTCCTCCCAGCGATCCCATTTGTCGATATCCGGAATGAAAAGGGCCGTCCTGGAGGGGCCGGTGATCCGATAGCCTGCGGTTTCGGAGTATTCATCCCGGTGCGGAACGCGAAAGGGCTGAATTTCCAGGTGCCCGGAAAGCTGCAGAGGGACATTTTCAAAGAGTGGGTTCAGCACGATGTTCCCCAGGCGGATCAGTTGGTCCCAGGGACCATTGCTTTTGAGGAATTCCAGCATCCGCGGAAGGGCATATACCGGAACCCCACGTGCATTCATGGCCTCCCTGCCCAGGAACATCAACCCGGTATAATGGCCGATGTGCGCATGGGTCAGGAAGATGCCATCCGGGGCTCCCGAGGCTTCAAAAGGAGCTTCCTTGCGGAGCAGGGCCATCTGGCTGGGGAGATCCGGAGTAGCCTCCATGAGGTATGCCTTTGATTCCACATGGTCCAGCAACCCCAGGGAAACGACCTTTCGGTTCGGGTCCGGGTTTTCGTAAAAGGGCGCGCAGCAGGATTTCCGGCAGCCCATATGGGGCGACCCCCCATCCTGGAGGGTGCCGAGCACCAGGAGTTCCACAGGCGGAAGGGGTGGGTTTTCCCGCTGTCCGTAGCTAAGGCCCCCGGCAAAGATCAGGACGGCGATAAAACGTAGCTGCATTCCGGTCTATTGAAGGGTGGCCTGGTATTTAGAGGGGTTGGACAACAATTCCCGTGCCGCCAGGATGGACGGATCGTGCTCCAGGTAATACTCGAAAAGCCCCTCCCGGTAAAAATACCGTTTGATGATCTCGTCTTCCAGTAATTTTGTGATTTCGGGAGCATGGTTTTCCAGGGCGTCCATTTTTTGCTTCTCCACCGCTGCCAGCAGCGACCTGAAGTCGGCCTCAATCGCATCGGTAAAGATGACATCTTCCTGCCTGGTCAGCGCTTCCCTGAGCGCTTTTTCCGTGTTGGTTTCAAACGAAAAATCACTCCGGCCCACGAAGTCATTAAAACGCCTCAGGGTGTTCGGGCCAAGTGAAAATTCCGTTATGTCCCCATGGGTATTTTGATAATAGTAATCCGTGGCGAAATCAAAAATCAGTTGGTTCCTTTGCAGCGCTTCTATAAGGTCGTTGGAGGCCAGTTCGCGTATTTCGATGTCCGGCATCACACCCCCCTGGTCGGTCACCACACGCCCATTGCGGGTTTTGAACTCCTGGAATTCAGTGTTCCTGACCGCATTCCCCTTTTCATCCCGGTTCCAGTAATCAAGGGCCTGGATACACCTTCCGGACGGGGTATAATAGCGGCTGATAGTGACTTTCAGCTGGGTGCCGTAGGTCAGTTTCAGGGGCCTTTGGACCAGGCCTTTCCCGAAACTCCGCGCCCCCATGATTACGGCCCGGTCCAGATCCTGCAGGCCGCCGGAGACAATTTCACTGGCCGACGCGCTTTGCCCATCGATCAGCACTACCAGCGGGATTTCGGTATCCAGTGCCTTTTTCCGGGTTTTATATTCCTGATTGAACTTCTTCACTTTCGATTTGGTCGTCACAATAAGCTCGCCTTTGGGAACAAACAGGTTGGTGACATTGATGGCCTCAGAGAGCAAGCCTCCGGGATTTCCCCTTAAATCCAGGATGATCCGTTCGGCACCCTGATCCTTAAGGTCCAGTATGGCGGCTTCGGTTTGTTCACTGGCCTTGGAGTTGAACCTGGAAAGGACCAGGTAGCCCGTTTTGTCATCTGCCATGCGATAAAAAGGAACAGCATCTATTTCGATGGCGCCCCGGGCCACGGTGGTCGTTGCAATATCGCCCTGCCGGCGATAGGAAACCTCCACGGTCGATTTGTCAGCCCCCTTTAACAGCTCCGTGGCATCATCCTTGAAGTCAGCGACCTCAATATCACCGATCCGGATGATTTCATCACCAGCCTTAAGGCCTGCCTGGTCCGCCGGATATCCCTTGTAGGGCTCCACGACCACCAGCTTGTCTTCATAGGAGCGCACAAGGGCGCCGATCCCGGAATATTCCCCTGCATTGGTGATTTTGTATGCTTCCACATCCTGTTCGTTCAGGAACTGGGTGTAAGGGTCCAGATCGTCCAGCATGCTCTTTATGGCGGTATCCATCAGTTCTGCCGGATTGGTCTCATCCACATAGTTCATGTTCAGCTCCTTGAAAAGGGTGGTGAATATTTCAATCTGTTTGGCGATTTCAAAGAAATCGCTCTTAAAACCGGTTGCGGTCAGGAAAACAGTTGCGGCAAGCAACGGGAAAATCAATTTATTTCTCAACAGCTTCTTCATGGGCATTGAAATTTTTGAGGAGTGTTTTCACTGCCTGCGAAATATCAGAAAAAGCAGGCATTTCCTTCCCAAGGTATAAAAATACGAACGCATAGCTCCCCTCTATATTGTTAAAAAGCCCGGGCTTTTCCAGGCGGTAGGCCTCCCGCATCAACCGTTTGATGCGGTTTCGGTCCACGGCCCTTTTGAAGGACTTTTTCGGAACGGCAAAGCCCGCCTGTACGGGCACGTTTTCGGGTAGCGGACATTTGCTGTACTGAAGAACCAAAGGAAAGGCCTTCAGGCGGGAACCTGATTTGAAAACAGTCTCCCAGAGCTTTTTGCTCGAAAGGCGTTCTTTCTTTGGGAACTGATAGTCGGGCATGTCCAAAAATAGCAATAAATTAGAGGCCGGCCGTAATGACAATTATCATAGTAAAGGCCCGCTGCAGGGTCTAAATTGCCCTGATGTAGTTGCCTTTCGGCCATACCGTAAAAACAAGAATATGGGGACCCACACTGTGAAACCCCTGGACACCGTCCAGGAACGCAGCATTTATTTTCACCGCCTCCTGACCGATATTGAAGCCCTGGAGGAAATGCTTGAGAAGGGCATGTTCCTCAAGGAGCCCATACATATCGGAGCGGAGCAGGAGTTTTGCCTGGTCAACAAGAACTGGGAACCTTCCAATAAAGCCATGCAAATTCTCGCAGACATCCAGGACCCCCACTTCACTTCTGAACTAACCCTCTACAACCTGGAGATCAACCTGGATCCCCGCCCCCTGGAGGGCACTTGTTTTTCGGACATGCACCGCCAACTGAACCAGCTGTTGGATTACGGGCAGGAGGTTGCTGAGAAACACGGGAACTACGTGATCCTGACAGGAATCCTGCCGACCATCAGCACCTACTACCTCTCGGAGGACTACATGACCCCAAAGGAACGGTACAAGATCCTTAGCGACGTTATCCAAAAGGTGCGTAAAAGCGACCTGGAGGTGCATATAAAAGGCGTGGATGAGATCAACCTCCACCACGACTCCATCATGTATGAGGGCTGCAATACCAGTTTCCAGGCCCATTTACAGATCGACCCGGATCAGTTTGCGGACACCTACAACTGGGCACAGGCTATTTCCGGGCCGGTACTCAGTGTTTGTACGAATTCTCCCATGCTAATGGGGCAGGAGCTCTGGGAGGAAACCCGGATCGCCCTTTTTACACAGAGCGTGGATACCAGAAGGAGTACCTTCCTTTTGAATGAACGGGAACCCAGGGTGGGGTTTGGCACCTCCTGGGCCTCCGGGAGTGCGGCGGATTTTTACAGGAAGTCCATCGTGCGTTTCCGCAGCCTGATCTCCACGGAGTTTGAACCCAAAAACAGCCTCGAGCAGCTCGAAGCAGGAGAAGTCCCGAAGCTGGGAGCCCTGAACCTGCACAATGGCACGGTCTATCCCTGGAACCGCCTCTGCTACGGAAGGACCCACGGCAAGCCCCATTTACGTATCGAAAACCGCTATATGGCCTCCGGGCCCACAACGGCAGATGAGATTGCCAACCTGATGTTCTGGGTGGGCATCATGCTCGGACGTCCCAGAGAATGGGAGAACATCCATGAGAAAATGGACTTCAGGGATGCGAAGAAAAACTTCTTCAATGCGGCCCGGTATGGCATGGCGGCCCAGTTCCACTGGGACGGGAGGATCATATCCACCAAACAGCTTCTCCTCGAGTTCTTCCTCCCCATGGCATACAAAGGCCTGAGCAAGGCTCAGGTGAGCCGGGAGGATGCGGAGCATTACCTGGGCATCATTGAACGAAGGATCCATTCCC
>JAWWDW010000137.1:0-5550 GCA_033719735.1 Robiginitalea sp.
AGGGATGCTTTCCCCGAGAGGCTATTGGCGATGAGATTCTGAAGGAATTCCTCCGAGGTGATCAGGTCAAACAGTACCTCCCGGTCAGCAGTACAGGCCGCAGTGTATTTCAGGGCCGGGTTGTATTTATAGCTGTTCAGGTTTTTAAGCCCGTACAGGTGAAGGGCCCTTGCAGCCTGGAAATAGGGATAGGCCTCCAGCAACTCTTCCAGCTGATGGGTCTGTGCCGGGGTTTTAACAGCTTCCGGGTGTTGGAGCAGGTATGTGAAGTCCGACACTTTCATAGGTTACCAGTCTGCCAGGGAACGGTTGAAAATTTCCTGGTTGATCCGCTCAAAGATTTCCCGGTGGGCCTCGTCCCGCACGGAGGCGAGCTGTGAGGTGGCCGGGTAGTCGTAAAAGAAGGAAAAGCGCTGTTCGAAATTCGCGTCTTCCTTGGTGTTGTTGTAAAAGCGCACATTCACCGACATCGTAAGCCGGTTTTGGGCGGCCCGTTGTTCGGCCGTGGCAGTCATTGGGGATACGCGGTATTCCACAATTTCCCCTTCATAGAGCAGGTCTCCCCCTGAACTGACCAGGTCCAGGCTCGTCTGTGTCAGGATCAGGTCCTGGAGGGCCAGGGTGAAGTCCCGGTCAAGACCGGGGTCAAAGGTAGATCCCGGGCTCTGTGTGGCGTAGTTCTGAAAGTAGTTCACCTGGAAGGTCTGTGCGCTCCCCACATCACCCCCGGTAAAGTTATAGGCCCCGCAGCCGGCCAGCAAAACCGCGACGAGCAGGTATTTCCCCAGGGCGCAGATGTGTTTGATCGGGCTCATGGCTTTACAGGTCGTATTGTTTGATTTTTCGATACAGGGTGCGTTCCGAAATGCCCAGCTCGGCGGCTGCAGCCTTGCGTTTGCCTTTGTTTCGTTCCAGGGCTTTTTTGATAAGCTCGATTTCCTTCTCCTGTAAAGATAGGGTTTCTTCTTCTTCGATTTCCTCTGCAAAATGATATTTGTCGGGGACTTCCGGGGCCTTTTGCGGTACAGGATATTCCGGTTCGGTCTGCGCAGCGGGCAGGACGGAAACGGCCGTTTCTTCTTCTTCAACCACGGCATCCCCATCCCCGTATATTTTCCGGATCAGGTTCTCGTTTTCCGCCTGTACTTTTTCGCTGTTGTCGTGCTTGAGGAGCTCCAGGGTCAGTTTTTTAAGGTCGTTGAGGTCGGATTTCATGTCGAAAAGAACCTTGTAGAGGATTTCGCGTTCGTTGCTGAAATCACTTTCCCGACCTCTCTGTGGCACCACGGCGGGCAGGTTGGCCCCGCTGGCATCTGCAGGCAGGTAAGACCTGAGTACATCCGCAGTGATGACCCGCTCCTTTTCCAGAACGGAAATCTGTTCGGCCACATTTCGCAACTGCCGGATGTTTCCCGGCCACCGGTAATGGATCAGCAGGGCTTTCGCCTCTTCGTTGAGCCGGATGGTGGGCATTTTGTACTTCTGCCCAAAGTCCGATGCGAATTTCCTGAAAAGCAGGTGGATGTCTTCTTCCCTTTCGCGCAGGGGTGGCAGGTGAATCTCCACGGTGCTCAACCGGTAGTACAGGTCCTCCCGGAACTTCTCCTTGCGGATCGCCTCCAGCATGTTCAGGTTTGTGGCCGCCACGATGCGCACATCGGTCTTCTGTGTTTTCGAGGAGCCCACCTTTAAGAATTCCCCGTTTTCCAGGACCCTCAGTAGTCGCACCTGGGTAGTCAGGGGCAGTTCCCCTACTTCATCCAGGAAGATGGTACCGCCATCCGCTACTTCAAAGTACCCGCTCCGGGTCTGGGTCGCCCCCGTAAAGGCCCCTTTCTCGTGACCGAAGAGCTCGCTGTCGATGGTGCCCTCCGGGATGGCCCCGCAGTTCACGGCGATATATTTGTTGTGCTTCCGGTGGGAAAGCGAATGGATGATCTTCGGGATGGCTTCCTTCCCGACACCACTTTCACCGGTGACCAGGACCGAGATGTCCGTGGGGGCCACCTGAATTGCCTTTTCCAGGGCCCGGTTCAGGTGAACATCGTTGCCGATGATCTCGAAGCGCTGTTTGATGCCTTGCAGGTTCACCATTCCTTATTGTTTTTCAGGATATCCGACGGCCGGTCCCAGCAGGGTGGCAGAAGTGCAATCCTCGATCTCTACCATGACAAATTCCCCGACCTTGTAGCCTTCTTTTGGAAATACCACTACGGTATTCTGTGAATTCCGCCCCATCCAGTGGGCGTCAGATTTTTTGGAATCCCCTTCAATCAGGACTTCCTCCACCTTCCCGAGATGCTGTTGGTTGCGGTACAGGCTGTGCTTTTGCTGCAGTTCAATGATTTCTCTCAGGCGCCTTTTCTTCACGGGGTCGGGGACATTATCTTCCAGTTTCCGGGCAGCCAGGGTACCCGGCCGCTCCGAATAGGCAAACATGAACCCGAAGTCGTATTGCACATATTCCATCAGGGAGAGGGTGAGCTGGTGGTCCTCCTCGGTTTCCCCAGGGAAACCCGCAATCATGTCGTGGCTGATGCCGCAGTCCGGGATGTGCGTTCGGATCGTGTCGATGAGCTGGAAGTACTCCTCCCGGGTATGGAGCCGGTTCATGGCCTGTAACATCCGGTCGCTCCCGCTTTGTACTGGGAGGTGGATGTAGTTGCAAATATTGGGGTGACGGGCCATGGTTTCGATCACATCCACAGTCATGTCCTGCGGGTTGGAGGTGGAAAACCGGATCCGCATCCCCGGCTGGGCCTTCGCCACACGGTCCAGGAGCCCGGCAAAATTGACCGCAGTGGCCTTTTGCATGGGGCTCGCCTTGTCAAAATCTTTTTTAAGCCCCCCGCCATACCACAGGTAACTGTCTACATTCTGCCCCAGGAGGGTGACCTCCCGGTACCCCTGATCCCAGAGTTCGCTGACTTCCTTAAGGATGGACTGCGGGTCCCGGCTTCGCTCCCGGCCTCGGGTGAAGGGCACCACGCAGAAGGTACACATGTTGTCACATCCCCGGGTGATGGATACAAAGGCGGTAACCCCGTTGCTGCCCAGGCGTACAGGGGAAACATCCCCGTAAGTCTCTTCCCGGGAGAGGATTACGTTGACGGCCTGCTGCCCGTCGTCCACCTCCCTAACCAGGTTAGGCAGGTCCTTATAGGCATCCGGCCCGACCACCATATCCACGATGCGTTCTTCTTCCAGTAATTTCGCCTTCAGCCGTTCTGCCATGCATCCCAGTACGCCCACTTTGACGTTCGGGTTGTTGTTTTTGACGGCGTTGAACTTCTCGAGCCGTTTACGCACGGTCATTTCCGCCTTTTCCCTGATTGAACAGGTATTGACAAGGATGAGGTCTGCCTCTTCGAGTTGCTGCGTTGTATTGAAGCCTTCCCCCGTAAGGATGGAGGCCACGATCTCGCTGTCCGAAAAATTCATCTGGCAGCCGTAGCTCTCGATGTACAATTTTCGGGTATTGGTATCCCTGCCCTTAAATTCCAGGGTGCTGCCCTGGAGCGCTTCATTGATGATCTTCTCCATAGTTTGCTTCCGTTCCCTTCGGGAAGGGCTGCAAAGATAACGCTTTATGTCATTATGACAATTTGACAGCCCGGGATTTTTAGCCTGTATGCTCCCGCTGTCTTATTTGGCGATGATCCCCGGCCTTTTATTCCTCCCAACTGAGCAGGGGAACGCCTGCTTCTTTGACCATTTCGTTGATTCCCCCGAGTTCTGCCTGAACGGTTTTGCCGAGTGCCTGAAGTTCGGTTTGCAGTTCTGCCCGGACCTCACTGAAGAAGGCAAGGGCCTGGTCCGTCGGCGGGTAATCGCCCCTTTGGGAATCCGACATGAGGAACGCCAGGCGGTTATTGATCCGGATCCCGTAGTTGAGGGGATCCTGTCGGCTTTGGTTTTTGGTCATGTGAATGTTGTTTTCGATTTCCGAAAGCCCGGCTTCAAAGGTTGCAATGCGGCTGAGCAGTTCCGGATACCCCTGGTATTTCGCCTTGAGGTAATCCAGGTCCTTTTTCAGCTTGCGTATTTTTACAATAGCCTCGTTCGCCCTGCTCACTTCATCCCGTACCTTCATCAGGAAATCGAACTGCTTTTGGTAATCGGACTCGGAGTTTGGCAGGCGGGGATCCTTGAGTACCTTAAAGGATGCTGACTGGCTTTCCCCATTGACGGTCAACCGGACCTGATACGTGCCGGGGACTGCCTTTGGCCCGACATTCGGGGAGGAATACAGGACCATGCCTTCAAAGGAAGTAAAGCCCGGATACCGGAGGTCCCAGATAAAGCGGTTGCCTCCGCTTTGAACCTTGAGGGGCCTTACAGCGGAGGGGTCATATTTATCTTCCTTGGCCCTGTTGGAAAACCGCTGTATGGGTTTCCCGCCCGCATCCAGGATGTCCAGGAGAACCGTGTCGGCATCCGATGCTTCCCGGAGGTAATAATGGATGATGGCCCCGTTGGGATGGTTCTCCCCTTCCAGCCTGAGATCGGGACCACCCCAGCCGGATTGCTGCATGCGGTAGGCGTCGTCTGGCTTAAACAGGTGGAATTTGCTGCCGGCAACGGCATCGCTGAGCTGGTGGAGGGGGGTCAGGTCGTCGATCATCCAGAAACTCCTGCCGTGGGTGGCCGCTATGAGGTCGTTGTCACGTACATGGAGGTCCCGTATGGATGTGACGGGCAGGTTGAGCTGGAAGGACTGCCAGTTGTTTCCATCGTCGAAGGAGATATACATGCTCCATTCGGTTCCGGCATAGAGCAAGCCTTCCCGCGTTTTGTCCGAACGGATGGCCCGGGTGTAGTGGTTGGGTTTGATGCCCCGGGTGATCAGGGTCCAGGTCGTTCCGTAATCCGTGGTCCTGTACAAGTACGGAGTGTAGTCCCCAAATTTATAGGAGGTGGCGGCAACATAGGCCGTCCCCTTTTTAAAAGGGCTGGGGTCGATGCAGTTGATCATATTGAGTTTGGGGGAGAGTTTTCCCCCGGGGGTGACGTTTTCCCAGGTCCGGCCATTGTCCCGGGTCACATGGATGAGCCCGTCATCACTTCCCACCCAGATCACCCCCTCTTCCAGGGGGGATTCTGAGATGGCAAAAAGGTTGGAGTAAAATTCCGCCCCGGTGTTGTCCTGGGTGATCGGTCCTCCCGAGGAACGGATGGTCTCCGGCAGACCCCGCGTGAGGTCCGGAGAGATCACCTCCCAGGATTGTCCCTCGTTTTCGGTGACATGCAGGTAGTTGGAGCCGGCGTATAAGCGGTTGGGATCGTGGATGCTGAATGCGATGGGGAAATTCCAGTTAAAGCGGTATTTCATCACCTCGGCCCCCGATCCTGCCGGGTTATCGGGCCATACATTCACAGACCGGGTCTGGTCGACCGAATGGTCCATCCGCATCATATATCCTTTGTAGGTCCCCCCGTAGACGATGTCGTTGTTTTTGGGGTCCGGGGCCAGGTGGGCACTTTCACCTCCTGCAGTGGGTTCCCAGTCCTGTTCCCCTATGGAGTTTCCAGCGGTCCTGTGAAGGATGC
>JAWWDW010000138.1:0-5525 GCA_033719735.1 Robiginitalea sp.
CTCCTGGTGCTCGCTACGATTGTGGTGCTTGGGGTGATCGCCTCACGGATCGCCAGCAACCGCATCAGCTACAGGTTGCTGAAAGCGCAGTGATCCCTAGGCAAAGACGTGGTCTGAGAACAGCTCCAGGACCTCATCAAAAGCAGCAAATACGTCCGCTGCATCGTCGCTGGTCACCATTTTCATCCGATAGGGCTTGAAGTTCGGGATCCCTTTGAAATAGTTCGAGTAGTGGCGGCGCGTTTCCAGCACGCCAAGTTTTTCGCCCTTCCAGTCAATGGACATCTGCAGGTGCCTGCGGGCCGCCTCCACCCGTTGCGCCATGGTGGGGGACGGCAGGTGTTCCCCGGTTTGGAAATAGTGCTTTACCTCCCTGAAAAACCAGGGGTAGCCGATGGAGGCCCGCCCGATCATGGCCCCATCCAGGCCATACTGGTCCCGCATGCGCACGGCAGCCTCCGGGCTGTCGACATCCCCGTTGCCAAAGACCGGGATGTGCATGCGCGGGTTGTTCTTCACCTCGGCAATCGGGCCCCAGTCTGCCGACCCTTTGTACATCTGCACCCGGGTCCGCCCATGGATGGATATCGCCTGTATCCCGACATCCTGCAAGCGTTCGGCCACCTCCACGATCTTGATGGATTCCTGATCCCACCCCAAACGGGTTTTCACAGTCACAGGCAGGTGGGTCCGCTTTACCAGGGCCTCTGTGAGCTTCACCATAAGCGGGATGTCCCTGAGGATCCCGGCCCCTGCGTTTTTGCACACCACTTTCTTGACCGGGCAGCCAAAATTGATGTCGATGATGTCCGGGTTGGTCTCGGTGACAATATCCACGGCCTGCAGCATGGAGTCCAGCTCAGCCCCGAAGATCTGAATGCCAATGGGGCGCTCCTTTTCATAAATGTCCAGCTTGATCACGCTTTTGGCAGCGTCCCGGATCAACCCTTCCGAAGAGATAAATTCAGTGTACATCACATCGGCGCCCTGTTCCTTGCAAAGGGTGCGAAAAGGCGGGTCACTCACGTCCTCCATGGGGGCGAGCAACAACGGAAAGTCCGGAAGTTCGATATTGCCGATTTTAGGCATTCGCTTGCGGTTTGGAAGGCAAAATTACAAATAAAGGCAGAATCCCGCAGAAGTTATTCATCTTCAATTCGTTGCAGCTCGCTTTTCTGCAAATCCCTTGCCCGGTTCTTAAGCCTGAAATTCCCAAGGTTGTAGGTGAAGCCGAGGCGCACAAAGCGGGTCTCCGGCCTGGCAAAGAAGCCGTTGTCCTGGTTCGCATAGCGGGTGGTGTAGGTGGCATTGGCTTTGCCCAAAAGGTCTTCCCCTACCAGGGAGAGCACCGCCCTTCCGTCCCAGAGGGTCTTGCGCAGGCCCAGGTTCAGGGTGGTTGTTTCGGACAACTTGTAGGTGCCATTCAGGAATCCGCTGAGGTAGAGGATGGAGGCCTCTGCGGTCAGGGTGCCGTCTTTGGAAAGGGTCAGGGAGTTGTTCAAATACCCGTAAAAACCCGTCACCTTATTGGTATAGGTGTCTATGTCGCTCTCCTCCGCCAGAAATGTCTCGTCTTCATAGAACACGGAATTATAGGAATACACATACCAAAACGGGGTGATGGAGGTGGCGATGGTAAAATCCAGGCCATAGGAATAACTGCTCTCCACATTCTGATTGATTTGCCGCAGGATCTGGGCCTCGTTGTCCTGGAAGCTGAGGGTGCTGATATAGCGTCCATTGTCGCGGTAGTAGACATCGACGAAAAAAGTATTCTTGATCGTCCAGTTCAGGTTGAAGTTGTGGCTGAAATTTGGGACCAGATCCGGGTTTCCCTCGTCATAGTCGTTCTCGTTCAGGAAAAAGCGAAAGGGGTTCAGGTCCTGATAGTTCGGGCGCGTCAGTCTCCGGTTATACGTCAAGGCCAGGCTGTGGTCTTCCCCCAGTTTTCTGGAAAAAAAGAGGGAGGGGAATAGCTCCGTGTAACTCTGCCGGTTTACATCATCCAGGGTTTCGGACTTGGCCTTCACTTCGGTATGTTCTGCCCGAAGCCCCAGTTTCAGGGTCCAGGGATCCCAGTCTTTGTTCAGGCTTGCGTAGGCTGCATACACTGCTTCGTCATAGGTAAAGCGGTCGGAGAGGGCAATATCAAAAGGGGGTTGGGTGTCGTCGACATCCAGGTAGTCTATGCGGCTTCCCGAACGGATAAAGGACCCTTTGATCCCGCTCTCGATATTCCCCGATTGAATCGGGGTGTAATAATCCATCTGGGTTGTGATGATGTCGATATCCTGAAAGGCGTCTGTGGCGAAGGTAACGTTTCGAAGAAAGGCCCCCGAGGGGTCGAAATAATCCGTGCTTCCATCCTGTACCCGTGCGAGCTCGTAGTAGGTGTAATGGGCATTGGCCTTAAGGGTGGCCCCTTCTTTCCTGAGCTTGCGCTCGTAATTCAGGTCGAAAGACACATTCAGACGGTCGTCTTCCAGGTCCGTCAGGGTCCGCAGCGTGGAATCAACCGCCCCCGCACCATTCCGCATAATGGTCCCCAGGTCATACGATTTCCGGTTGTTGGGGGATATGCTCAGGTTCGAGGTCAGGTTCAGCTGGTCCCTTTCGGAGGGGCTGTAATCCAGGATCAGGGAGGCCTGCTGGTCCAGGGACCGGCTTATCCTGTCGATGTCCGTGTTCCAGCGGGCAAAGACCTCCTGTTGGTCGTCGATGAAGTTTACATAGCTCTCGGTTTCCTTGAATTCCTTGCGGGGGTTTATGGTGTAATTGGCAAAGACGCCCACCTTTCCCGCTTTGTAATAGTGGCTGGTCCCAAAACTGTATTTTGGAAATACCGCCTGGGTGTACTGGCCGCGTACACTTCCGGTATACCCGGGCACGATATTCTGGCGCGTGCGGATGTTCAGCACAGGGCCGTCTTCAGCTTCAAAACTGGCAGGCGGCATGGGAATCACTTCCACCGAAGAAATCACATCCCCGGAAAGGCCTTTGAGCAGGTCGAGGACTTCATCCTGGCTGAGCTGGACCTTCCGGTCATTGAGGTAGACGGTCGCCTGCTGGCCCCGGATCTCCAGGTTTTCCTGCACAACAATCACCCCCGGGGCATTGCGCAGGATGTCCCAGGTACTCCCCTCGCTCATGATCGTATTCTCCACGTTGAATACGATCCGGTCCGCTTTTCGCTCTATCGTTGGCCGCTGGCCGGTCACCACCACTTCATCCAGGCTTTCGCTGTCCGGCTCCAGGACCAGGGCCCCGATCCGGATGTCGGTACGGACTTCAAGCGGCACCAGGATAGACCCGTAGCCGAAATACGTTGCCTTCAGGAAATAGAGGTCCGGGGGAATCTGTTTCAGGGCAAAGCGGCCCGAGTCGTCTGCAGAGGTCCCTTTGACCTGCAGGCTGTCTGCCGCCCGGAGCAAAAGGACGTTGGCAAAAGGCAGGGGCGCCCCGTCCGCGTCTTTTACAGAACCGGAAATCTCGTAGGTTTGGCTGGTTAAGGCAAGGGGCAGCAAGCCTAAAAAAAATAGGATTTTGTGCTTCACAACTCGGGGGCCTGGGCTAAAGCTATACATTTTTTCTTACAGGAGGTTACGGACAACCCCACAAAAGGTCGCTCCTGTCAGCCATGGTGTGGAATGATTCGAAGGTTTGTTAAAATGTCACTTCGGAGGACACCTTTTCCCCGTTGCGCTCCACCACCACGGTGGTGGTCTGCCCCGATTCAAAGCTCGACAGGGCGCGCATATAGCTCATCATGTCCACAATGGTGCTGTCTCCGAGCTTCACGACGATATCTCCTTTTTGCAGACCGGCTTTCTGCGCCGGCTTGTCCTCGCTAACCCCATCGATCCGCATGCCCTCACCGCTGAAAAGGTAGTCCGGAATGACGCCAAGGGTGACCTTAAACCGCGGCACTTCCTCGCTTTCATTCTTTGTTTTCCGGAAGGCGATCTCCTCCTGGACCTCCATGGCTTTGACCAGGTCGAAAAGGTAGGCGGCAATCGCTTCCATGCCCTGGTAATTCAGTTTTTCCGCATCGTCTGAGGGCTTGTGGTAATCCTCGTGCTGGCCGGTGAAGAAATGGAGCACCGGGATGTCCTGCAGGTAGAACGAAGTATGGTCGGAAGGGCCTACCCCGGATTCACTCAGTACCAGGTTAAACCCCGGGTTCAGGGAATTCAGCACCTGCGGCCATACAGGGGTAGTCCCCGTGCCGCTTATGGAGAGGGTCTTGTCTTCCCGGAGCCTGCCCACCATGTCCAGGTTGATCATATAGGCCACCTGTTCCAGGTCCACAGTGGGGTTCTTCGCAAAAAAATTGGACCCCAGCAACCCCATCTCCTCCCCGGAGAAAAAGAGGATCAGGTAATTATCCCTGGCTTCGGGCCGCTCCTGGAGCATTTTGGCCAGCTTCAGGAGTACTGCCACCCCGCTGGCGTTGTCATCTGCCCCATTATGCACCGCGGGCTCGCCCCGGTAAAGGGAACCTTCGCCCCCCATCCCCAAATGGTCGTAATGGGCCCCCAGGATCACCGTGCGGGAACCCCCGTTGTCGATAAAGCCGAGGAGGTTTTGGGCGTTCAGGCTGCTGTCCGTAACGGCCCCGAATTCCACTTCGGCATGGGGGTCCTTCCGGGGCTTGAAGCTAAAATCCTGCATAAAATCCCCATCCTTGTCATAAGGCTGCAACTGCAGGTCCCGCATGCGTTTCTCCAGATAGGCTGCGGCCAGATCAGCCCCTTCCTTTCCGGTTTCGCGCCCCATCAGGGAATCGCTTGCCAGGATCCGGACATCTTCTTCCATGGACACCTCGGGGATCTTTTGCTGCCTGCAGGAGAGGCCGAGGAGCAGAATTCCCATAAAAAATACCTTGAACTTCATGACTAGCTTCTATTTTTGTCAAAAGTACACAACCTAAGATTATACCAAAGATGCGAATACTTACTTTTTCCCTGTTTTTCCTGCTGATTGCAGCCTGTAAGAGTGAACCCAAAAAACAAGCTGAACCCGCAGGGGACGAAAGCCCGATGGCCATGTCTTCGGATACCCTCATTTATCCGGGGGAAAAGCATTTTGCTTCCATCCGGCAGATCACCTTCGGGGGGGACAATGCCGAAGCCTACTGGAGTTTTGACGATAGCAAGATTATTTTCCAATCCAATTACAGCAACTGGGGGATGGAATGCGACCAGATGTTCCTGATGCAGGTAGGGGAAACCTTCGAGGACCACAAACCGCCCATGCTGAGCACCGGGATGGGGAGAACCACCTGCGGGTATTTCCTCCCGGACAACCAGCACATCCTGTATGCCTCCACCCACCTGGTGGGGGAAGCATGCCCGGAAGTCCCCCTGCGGGAGAACGGCAAATACGTATGGCCGGTATATGATTCCTTTGACATCTTTGTGGCAGACCTGCAGGGCAACATCACCGCCCAGCTCACCGATGAGCCCGGGTATGATGCCGAAGCCACCGTTTCGCCCCAGGGGGATAAGATCGTCTTTACCTCAGAC
>JAWWDW010000139.1:0-5524 GCA_033719735.1 Robiginitalea sp.
ATCCGACAGCCGGTTCAGGTAGGCGAGGACCAAAGGGGACACAGGGCTGTGCTCGTTCAAAAGGGTGGTCATGCGTTCAGCCCTGCGGCATACCGTCCTCGCAATATGACAGTATGACACCGATGGGTGCCCACCCGGCAAAATGAAATGCGTCATGGGGGGCAGGGCTTCATTGAGGGCGTCAATTTCGTTTTCCAGGGATTCCACATCCGTACCGTGAAGTTGGGGGAGTGCCCCGCCCCGGGGTGGGGATGCATCGGGTTCCGTGGCCAGCATGGAACCCATGGTGAATAGCCTGTCCTGTACGGACAGGAGGAACTGCGAATGACGGGCCGCGACCTGTTGGTCGCGCAGCAGCCCCAACCATGAATTCAATTCATCCACGGTCCCGTAGCTCTGTATCCTGATGTGGTGTTTTGGTACGCGGGTACCCCCGAACAGGGCGGTGGTCCCTTCATCTCCTGATTTGGTATATATCTTCATAGCAATTCTATGGACGTCTTTAAGCGGATTCAATCCTTTTGGTCCTCACGGTCCCGCAGGCGTCTGCCTTCCATAAAGGATCGGGATTTGCGCCGTTTGGACTGCCTTTTGTTGTAGATCGCAATGACGAAATACACCACCAGGAGGCCTCCGAGGATGTAGAAAATTTGATTGTCCATCAGGCCCTAAAAATAGGGGATTATATCCGGATTCTAAAATGTTGAGGGGCCTGTTGGGTCCTGAACAACAGCAGTCCGGCCGGGTAGGTTTCCAGCACGACGCGAACCGCAGGATGCCTGGTTGCCCGATCCCAGTAGGCCATGTGCTTGTGATTTTTGCGCAGGTTGCCGACAAATACCGAGGTGTCCTTATCCCAAAGCTCCGGCCTGTCCAGGAAGGCGAGGAGTTCTTCCCCGGGGGTATCACAGATACAGAGGTCGGTGGGCAGGCCTTCCCAGCGTATATCGGGCCGTTCTGCCCGGAGCCACGGGGCCATCCTGCTTTGTGGGTCGCATGCCATGGCCTTCCCCGGTGCCATGTAGTCCACCAGGGCGATCAGGAGCCGTTTTTGGGGAGGGAATTTTTTGTACTCCCTGCGGTAAAGGCCTTCATCCAGGAAGCGATACACAAAGGGCGAGTGGACCCCATGCCGGTTGTGGGCCCGGATCCAAAAACGCCATTTTTCCAGTGTTCGCGATAAGGTCACGGCGGGCGCATCTTAGGTTTCTTCGATGGCAGAAAGTTCAAACCACCGCATTGTTTTTTCCTCAAGGTCATTGATGACCGTAGACAGCTCCCTGGAGCGTTCATTGAGTTCTTCCCCGGGCAACTCCGGATTGGTAAAGAGCGCTTCGAGCTGGCGTTTGCGATCCTCCAGTTGGGCGATTTCAGCTTCCAGGGCCTGGAGTTCCCGCTGCTGGGAATAGGTGAGTTTTCCCTTTCGCTCCCGTGGTGGGTCCCGGGGTTCCGTGCTTGCTTTCCGCGGTGCTTCTTCGGGATCCCGTTCCTGTTTTTCCTGCTCGAAAACCCTGAAATCCGAATAATTCCCCGGGAAATCTGCGACCTTCCCGTTTCCGTCGAAGACGAAGAGGTGGTCGGTGATCTTGTCCATAAAATACCGGTCGTGGGATACGATCAGCAGGGTGCCCGGATAATCGAGCAGAAAATTCTCGAGCACATTCAGGGTGATGATATCCAGGTCGTTTGTGGGTTCATCCAGGATCAGGAAATTCGGGTTCTGTATAAGGACGCTGCACAGGAAGAGCCTTTTTTTCTCCCCTCCGCTGAGCTTTTCTACAAAATCGTATTGTTGTTTGCGGTCGAACAGGAAACGCTCCAGGAGTTGCTGGGCGCTCAGTTGACGCCCTTTTTTGAGGGGGATGTAATCTCCGAATTCCCGTATCACATCGATGACCCGCTTGCCCGGGTCCACCTGCAGACCCGCCTGGGTGTAGTACCCTATTTTGAGGGTTTCCCCATGCACCACCTTGCCGGTATCCGGGGCGAGGTGCCCGCAGACCACCTCGAGGAAGGTGGATTTGCCGCTGCCGTTCTTGCCCACCAGGCCGATGCGTTCCCCCCGCTTGAAATGGTAGCTGAAATCTGAAAACAGGACCCGGTCCCCATAGCTTTTGGATACGTTGTGCAGTTCCACCACCTTGGTGCCCAGTCGTTCCATGTTGATTTCGAGCTCAACCTCGTGGGCTTTCCGGCGCTGCCGGGCCCGCTCCTTCAGGGTATGAAAATCCTCGATGCGCGCCTTGGACTTGGAAGTCCTCGCCCTGGGCTGGCGCCGCATCCATTCCAGTTCCTTCCGGTAAAGGGCCCTGGTTTTTTTGGCGGTAACTTCCATGAGCGTTTCCCTGGATTCCTTTTCGCGCAGGTAGTCGGAATAGTTTCCCTTGTAGGTGTAGAGCTCCCCGCCTTCCAGTTCCAGGATCTGGTTGCAGACCCGATCCAGAAAATACCGGTCGTGGGTCACCATAAACAGGGTGCCTGTATGTTGTTTGAAGTAGGCCTCCAGCCATTCGATCATCCCGAGGTCCAGATGGTTGGTGGGTTCATCGAGGATGAGCAGGTCCGGGGTTTCGATCAGCACATGGGCCAGGGCGAGCCTCCGCCGCTGTCCTCCGGATAGGTTCCCAACCAGTGCCCCGTGGTCGTTGAGGTCCAGTTTTGAAAGGATCTGCCTGAAGCGGGTCTCCAGGTCCCAGGCACTGGCGCGTTCCATGGCCTCAAAGGCTTTCTGGTAGGCCTTTGTATCTTCCGGCCGTTTGAGGGCAGCTTCATACCTGGCGATGATTTGCACCACGTCGTTTTCGGAGGCAAAGAGGGTTTCCGACACGGTCAGACCCGGGTCCAGGCCGGGTTCCTGCTCCAGATACCCGATTTTGAGCCCCTTGCGAAACGTAACCTGTCCTTCGTCTGGCGGTTGTTTTCCCGCCAGGATATCGAGCAGGGTGCTTTTCCCGGTCCCGTTTCGGGCTACCAGGGCTATTTTTTGCCCCTGATTGATCCCAAAGGTCAGCCCGGAGAACAGGATGCGTTCCCCGTAGGCTTTTGTCAGGTTTTCGGCGCTGAGCAGGTTCACAGGGCGGTTTTATAATAGGAGATGAGGTAGGAATACCGGATGGTGAGTGCTGCCAGGACGGGGATCAGGATGGGGGAGAAGACCTGTAACCCGAAAATCCAAAGCAGGAGGGTTCCCCCGATCAATACCAGCAGGCCTGCCAGGTACCCCCGCATGGTGCTGGCCTTGGGCGTCGAAAAGAGCCCCCAGAAGGCGGGGATCACATTCAGGGGCATGGCCCAGAGCAGGTTTGCATTCCAGACCGTGGCGTTGTGGTCCGTCAGGAACCATAAAAAGGCGATGACCAGGCCACTGGTGCCTGTCAGGAAAAAGAGGGCGAAATCCAGGATCCTGCTCCGGACCCCGTTGCGCAAATCGATCCAGGTGATTGCCAGGGTGATCCCCAGGAGCATCAATGCCCAGAAAAGGGGGGTGGCGGTAAAATAACTCAGGGGGGGCAGGGGATCCAGGTCCAGGATAACCCGCTCCCGGCTGACCAGGGGGGCTCCGTCCAGGGAAGCGTTGCCGATCTGTGACTCCACATATTCTGGCAGGAAAGCGTATTCGGGGCCGCTGGCTTTCCGGTCAATCACGGAACCCAGTGCCAGATCGATCCCGAAACTGGACCAGCTGTTGGTGCGGAGGTTTTTATGGATCAGGCCGCGGAACGTATACGACTCCTGAAGGTGGTCGTAGCTGTAGGACAGGCCTTCCCCCAGGACATTTTTCAGGACTTCCGGGATCTTGGTGGCACAGTTCTCGAAGAGGAAGTCATAGTCGTAGAACCGGTTTTGGGGCTGGTGGTTTTCTTCCAGGAAGGCGAGCAGGGAGCGGGATTCGGCCGGGGAGAGGTCGAGGAGCTGTTCGTGCACCCAGCGGTGCTCCAGCTGGTAGGTGTACAGGAAGTTTTCAAATTTTTGCTTGCTGAGCGCATAGGGGAGTTGCCCCCGGGCGAATTTCATGTAGAAATTTGGGGTATTGAAGTCAAAGGTGCCGTAATTGTAAACCCAGTCGATACCCAGTTCGGGATCCCTCAGTCGGAAGGAACTGTGGCCAAAGGTGGCGTAGAGGTCGGTACCCGGCCCGCAGGTAAGCACGCTGAACTGGGCTTTTGGGCTGAGGTCCGGCACCTGGCTATGGGCCGGGGCGGACGTCGGCAGCAGGATCAGCCAGAAAAGGAGTGTACGCCAATTCATGAAGGGTGGTTGCCTTGGAACCATAGGCAAAGTTCTAAATAAATTGAGAATCTGCAACCACAGAAATGCCCGTCTGCCCGTATTGGCGGATTTATCTTATTTTTACGAAAACCGACCCTAACTGATGAAATTCCTGCCGAACCTCGTTACCCTGCTCAATGTGCTCTTCGGGTCCGTGGCATCTGTCTTTGCCGTGCTGAACAAACTGGAATGGGCTGCTCTGTTCTTTGCCCTTGGCGTCCTATGTGATTTCCTGGACGGGCTGCTGGCGCGAAAATTGGGGGTGCAGTCTGAATTGGGCATCCAGCTGGATTCCCTTGCCGACATGATCACCAGCGGTCTGGTCCCCGGCCTTGTGATGTGCCAGCTTTTGGGGATGTCCGTCAGCGGGGGGTGGAATACCGAAAGCTTCTTTGTCGAAGCCCTTGAGCGGGATACCTGGTGGTGGAGCTGGTTTCCGTTTGCGGGCCTGCTGATTACGCTTTCTTCAGCGTTGCGCCTGGCGCGGTTCAATGTGGATGAAAACCAGGTGAGCTCTTTTACCGGGCTTCCCACCCCGGCCAACGCGCTGCTCATCCTCTCCCTGCCCCTGATCCTCTTCTACAACGGGAGCGAATTTACCAACAACATCATCCTGAACCCCTGGTTCCTGGGGGGGCTGACCCTGCTGAGTTCCTACCTGTTGAATTCCCCCATCCGGTTGTTCGCCCTGAAGTTTGACAGTTTCAGTTTCAGGGAGCATGGGGTGAAGTACCTTTTTCTGCTGGTAAGCCTGGTACTGCTGCTTACCCTCCAATTTCTCGCGGTCCCCCTGATAGTGCTGGGGTATATCCTCACCTCCCTCTTTGAGAAAGGGGACGCGGAGGTAATAGAAGAAGACTAAAAGAGGAGCTTTTTCTTGCGCAGTTCGAAATTCTGCCCCAGGTAGACCTTTCGCACCATCTCATCTTCGGCCAGAACCTCCGGGACCCCGGACTTTAGAATCCCCCCTTCAAACATGAGGTAGGAGCGCTCGGTGATCGCCAGGGTTTCCTGAACGTTGTGGTCCGTGATCAGGATTCCGATGTTTTTGTTTTTCAGCTGGGCGACAATCCGCTGGATGTCTTCCACGGCAACCGGGTCCACCCCCGCAAAAGGTTCATCCAGGAGGATGAACTTAGGGTCCGTGGCGAGGGCCCGGGCAATTTCGGTCCTTCTGCGTTCCCCCCCGGAGAGCAGGTCTCCCCTGTTTTTTCGGATGTGATTGATGCCAAATTCCTCCAAAAGGCTTTCCAGG
>JAWWDW010000140.1:0-5495 GCA_033719735.1 Robiginitalea sp.
GGGCCAGGAGGATGAGGCCTTTCCCGCCCCACTCCCGGTATGCCGCGTATTCCCTGGCCAGTTTTTGAACCGAAGCATTGGAGGCCTCCAGGTCCCCATCCTGCTGTGCGAACAGGGCGTGGTAGTAAAGTGCCTCGGCAGCCGTCTCACCCGTGGAGGTTTCCAGGAGTTCGGCATAGCGCGACCGCGCGGTCTGCATATCCCCGGTTTCCCGTGCAGCCCGGGCAATCATCAACCTGGCATCTGAGCGAATACGGGCATCCAGGGAAGGGTTCTCCAGGACTTTTTGTGCATAAGAAAGTACCTGCTCATACTGCTCCTGCATGAAAAAAGCCTTCATCAGGTTGGACTGGGCGAAGGTCCTGTTCTGGGGAATGTCCGCCACACCCTCCAGCCGCTCCAGGTACGGGATGGCTTCGGGATAGGCATCCTGTCCGATCAGGATTTGACATACCCGTGTGAGGGATTGTTCTGCCATTTCCCCCGTTCCCGAGGCTGCGACGGTTTTGAAGTACGGCAGGGCCGATTCGGGCGCCTCACCGGCAAACAAAAGCTGGGCGGCCCTGAAGCGGGCTTCGATATGACGGGACCCGTTGGGAAATCGGTCCAGATAGTTGGTATAGGCCTTCAGGGCCCTGGAGGAATTTCCTTCCAGGCGCTGTTTTTCAGCAGCCTCAAAAGATGCGGTTTCGAGCTCCTGATCGCTCACCTCTACAAAATCCAGCCCGCGCACCCACTGGGCATAGGCATCCACCTCCCCGAGGTCCACGTAAATCAGTTTGGCGGTCTGCACGGCCTGGGCTGCCTGGTCACTCTCCGGATAGTTGGCAGCGACCTCCCTGAACACTTCCAGGGCTTCCCGGTTGCGCCCGCTGTTGTAATAGACCAGGGCCTTGCGCATCATGGAAGGGGGGACCAACGAACTCATCCGGTACTCCCGGATCAACCGGTCGTAGGATTCAATCGCCCGCTCCTCCTGGCCTTCCTGCACGTAGGAATTCCCAAGTTCAAAAAGGGCATCGTCCTTCAGGGTGGAATTTGGATAGGCTCCGATCAGCGCATTCAGCGCCTGCCGCTTCTCCCCTTCCCGGCCGAGGAATCCAAGGCAGAGGGCTTTCTGGAAATCGGCGTAGTCTTTTTCCGTACTCCCGGCAGACCGGGCCGAATTGTACGCAGCAATGGCATCCCGGTACTCCCGGCTCACAAAATAACTGTCGCCAAGGCGCATAAAGGCGTCCGACCTGCGGGGTCCCGCCTGCCCTCCCTGGCTGTATTTCTTGAAGTAGGCGGCGGCGCTCCCGTAGTCCTTTAACTTAAAATAGGTATAGCCCAACTGGTACTCCAGGGTCTGGTTTTCCTCCAGGTCCCGGGTTCCCTGCTGTTGTTGAAAACGGATGTAGTCGGTAAGGGCTTCTTCATAGCGTTCCAGGGCGTAGGCCGATTCCGCCTTCCAGAAAAGGGCCCGGGCCCTGAACACCGGATCTTTGCCGCTATCGACGGATTTCCCGAAAAGGGTGAGGGCCTCCGAGTAGTTTTCTTCCAGGAAGAGTTCCACCCCCCTGTAGAAGGCCACGCGCCCATAGGTTTCCGCACTGGCATACCCCCGGTTGTTCTCCAGCAGTTCCAGGGCTCCTTTGAAGTTTCGCGAGGTGAGGTAGGAATCCACTAAAAGTTCCCGGATTTCCGACGCGTAGGTATCGTCCGGAAAGGCCTGCAGGTACGACCCCAACACTTCCGGAACCGGTTCGTAGGCATTTCCAATCTCGTAGCTGAGGCGGGCGTAATTCAGCAGGGCGTCCTTTTGGATGTCCCGGTTGAATTCCATCCGGGCCGCATTTCGAAAGGCGTTGAGGGCCTCCTGTTTTCGATCGAGCTTCAGGTAGCATTCCGCCAGGTGGTAATAGGCATTCTGGGCGACAAAATCGTCCCCATCCACAATTTTGTTGAACTGCCCGATGGCATTGGCGTAATCCTCCTGTTTGTAATAGGCGTACCCCAGCTGGTAATAATCGGTATTGCTCCACCGGCCTTTCTTACCCCCGTATGCCTCGAGGTACGGAATGGCTTTTTGGTATTCCCCCAGGTTGAAGTAACTCTCCCCGATGATTTTGTTCAGTTCGGAAACCTCCCTCCGATCGGCCTTTGGGAGCTGTTTCTCGGCCTGGCTGATGGCCTCCTGAAAGTTCCCCAGCTTGAAATTCATGTCGGCCTGGTAATAGGAGAGCCGTTCCTGCAGGAGCTCCTGGTCCGCAATCTGGTCAAACCGCTCGTTGGCCCCCTCGTAGTCGTCCTGTTGATAGGCGATATAGCCAAGGTAGTATTTCGCCTGGGATCCGTACTGGGGTGAATTGCTTACCCGCTGGAGGTAGGGCTCGGCGGCCGCGGGTTTATCCGAGTTGAAGAGGGCGTATCCCATCCGGAAGTCAAACCGCTCCCGCTCCTTTCGGTCCAGGGAGCCCCGTTCCACCTTTCCATACCATTTCAGGGCATAGGGGTACCGCCCATTCTCAAAGTAATAATCCGCCACATCCGTAAATGCCGAATTCCTCCGGGGGGAAGTCGGATAGTTGTCCACAAAATCCTCCATCAGCCGGTCTGCCCCCAGCTGGTTCAGCCGGACCGCCGCATTGGCGATATAGTAGGCGCTGTTTGCCCTTGTCTCTTCGTCCCGGGTGGTAGCCATCACGGACTCAAACAACGTCTGGGCCGCCTGGTATTGCTTGCTGTGGTAAAGCGACAGGGCCTGCTGGTAGGTTTTCTGGTCATGGGAAAAGACCTGGCTCTCCTGTGCCCGGCCGGTGAGCACGGCCAGAACAAGCACCATCAGTACGGGTATCCTTTTTCGCATAGTGTTCTTAAGGGTGAGCGAATTTTGATTAATAACGGCGAATCCTATTTCTGAGTATGTGGAAAAGTTCGAATTAAGGGAATTTTAGCACGGAGTGCCACGGGTTCCACCGGAACTTTTTACTTTTATATCAACAAGGAACTTATGGCGGAAAGCGTATTGTCTTTAAACGAGGTAGCGGTATACCAGCAGGAAAACATGGTCCTGAATGACATCAGCCTGGAAGTAAAACCCGGTGAGTTCGTCTACCTCATCGGAAAAACGGGGAGCGGGAAAAGCAGTTTTATGAAAACCCTGTATGCAGACCTTCCCTTAAGGGAGGGGGAAGGGCGAATCGTAGGCTTCAACCTGAAGATGCTCCCGGAGAAGGATATCCCCAAACTCCGCAGGAAGCTGGGGATCGTCTTCCAGGACTTCAAGCTCCTGCCCGACCGGAACATCCACAACAACCTCCTCTTTGTGCTGAAGGCCACGGGCTGGAAGGACCCTGCCGGCATGAAAACCCGGATCGAGGACGTCCTGGACAAGGTGGGCATGAAAACCAAGGGCTTCAAATTCCCCCACGAACTCTCGGGGGGAGAGCAACAACGGATCGCCATTGCCCGCGCCCTGCTCAACGACCCCGAACTCATCCTGGCCGATGAGCCCACCGGGAACCTCGACCCCCAAACCAGTGTGGAGGTTATGAAAGTATTGCAGGAAATCAACAAAACGGGCAGGACCATCCTGATGGCTACCCACGACTATGCCCTGATCCTGAAATACCCGTCCAAGACCCTCAAGTGCGAGGGCAACAAGGTTTTTGAGGTGATCCAGAAAGCCGGGTAACCCCCATCCTTTTTTCGAATGATCTTTAAAAAGCGAACCCAACAGCCCGATTCAAAAACCCATCCGCTGATCGGGCTGCTGCTTTTCCTGATCTCCATCCTGCTATTGATCCTCACCGGACCCCTGGGACTTTTATACGGGGTGTTGCACAGCCTTTTTACCCGGGGGATCAAAGGATTGGGAGAATACCTGCTGCAAATAGCCATTTCCATTGACCAGCTCGGGAATGTACTGATGCAACACCTGCTGAACCTGCTTTGGATCAAGCCCGGGGGCGGGTATGCCTTCGGGAACCGGGACGAGACCATAAGCAGTGCCCTGGGCCGGAACAAACGAAACGGGACCCTGTCAGGTTTTGGCAGGTGGATGGATGCCCTGCTGGACCGCATCGATCCGAACCACTCCCTGAATTCCATCGACTACTACATCGAACCCCGCGGGCAGATCATCGAGGCGGTCAGCTGGGTGTGTCTCCGGGAAGGCAGGATCTTGTGCAGCCGGAGCGAGGGAAAAACCCTGTACTACATCCCGGGTGGGAAACGGGAGGAAGGAGAGAGTGAAACCCAGGCGCTGATCCGTGAAATCAAGGAAGAGATGGGGGTTCGCCTGCAGCCAGCCACCATTGAACCCCTCGGGGTTTTTGAAGCCCAGGCAGACGGCCATCCCCAGGGGATCCAGGTCCGCCTGAGTTGCTACCGGGCCGCATACGAGGGAACCCTGAAACCCGTATCCGAAATCCGCGAACTCGTATGGCTTACCTATCAGGACCGCAACCTGGTGGCTCCCGTGGACCAGTTGGTCTTCGACTTCCTCCGGCAGCGGGAAGAACTTTCCTAGGCGGCCCGGACCCGATCTTTTTTACTATTTTGCGCTCCAAAATCCATCCATTTATGGAAGTACTCGGAATAGACGTAGGCGGTTCAGGCACCAAAGGGGCCCTGGTCCATATGGAAACAGGGGAAATGCTGACGGATCGGTTTCGGATCCCAACGCCAAAGAGCCGCAAACCAGAAGCCATGGCGGAAGTGGTGGCGGAAATTGTACGTCATTTTGACTACAAGGGTCCCGTGGGGTGCGGATTCCCCACCCTGGTCAAAAAAGGGGTCTGCAAATCCGTCGGGAATCTCCACGATTCCTGGCTGGACGTGGATGTGGAAAAGCTCTTTGAGAAAGCATCCGGAAACGACTTTACCGTGATCAACGACGCAGATGCAGCCGGGTATGCGACCATGAATTACGGGATCGGCAAAGGAATGGACGGCCTGGTGGTGATGATCACCATAGGTACCGGGCTGGGCAGCGGTGCCTTTTTGGACGGTCGGCTGTTACCGAGCTGGGAACTGGGGCAAATCCCCTATAAGAAATACACCAAGATCGAAGACTGGGCAGCGGCCTCCGCCAAAGAACGGGAAGACCTCAGCTGGAAGAAATGGGGCAAGCGCTTCAACAAGTTTCTCGAGCTGGTGGAACTGATCGTCAGCCCGGACACCATCATTCTGGGAGGCGGCACTTCCAAGGATTTCAGTGCCTACGAAAAATATATCAAGATCGACACCCCGGTCATCCCGGCAGGGCTGCAGAACCATGCGGGAATTATCGGGGCAGCCACAGGCTGCCTGGCCGACCACCCCGAACTCTACTTGCAGTAATCAGCTCTCCGAGGGTTTCGCGCGTTTCCGATCGGTCTCCTTCAACAGGATCTTGCGCAGGCGCAGGTGTTTGGGGGTCACTTCCACGTACTCATCCTTCTGGATATACTCGAGGGCTTCTTCCAGTGAAAATTTAATGGCCGGCACAATCCGGGCCCGGTCATCGGAAC
>JAWWDW010000141.1:0-5484 GCA_033719735.1 Robiginitalea sp.
CCATGGCCCTGACCACCTGTACGGAGGAGGTTTTCAATGCATTTTACAGCGATGAAATATCCCACGGGTTTTTTCACGGGCACACCTACACGGCCAACCCCCTGGCCTGTACGGCAGCCATAGCCGGGATTGAGCTGCTCCTCTCTGATGAAATACAGGAAGGGATTTCACAAATAGCATCCGCCCATGCGGAATTCCTCGGGCGCATTGAGGGCCACCCGAAAGTTGCTGGCGCCCGGCAGTGCGGGGTCATCCTTGCCATGGACCTCGCGAGCGATACCGCGCGTTACGGGAATTTCCGGGACCGTCTTATGCAGTTCTTTATGGATCGGGGTATCTTCCTGAGACCACTCGGGAATACGGTGTACCTCCTTCCTCCCTACGTGATTTCCCGGGAACAACTGGGGCAGGTCTATGCTTGCATAGAGGAGCTCCTGGATCAACTGTAATATGAAATCACCATGTTCAGGGAACCCATAGCCATACGTTCAATAGCATCCCTTTCTCCTTTGGGCCTGGGGACTGAGGCAACCTGGGAAGGTTATCTCCGTCCATCCCATGCCCTGTCGCGCCCTGAAAAGGGCCCCATGGCCGGTGAATTCATGGGGGAATTGCCCGATTCCGCCTCGGCGGAAGTTAAGGAACTTCAGGCATCGCACGGCGCCTACAAAAACCTGGACAAGAGTGTCCTGTACGCCATGGCGGTTTGCCGGGAGGCCACAAAACAGGCAGGATGGGGACCCGGTTCCCGATATGGGATCAACCTGGGGTCCTCCAGGGGGGCTACCGGCCTTTTTGAAAAGTACCACGGGGAATTCATGGAAGCGGGCCGGGTTGGAACCCAGGCCTCCCCCAGTACCACCCTGGGCAATATCGCCTCCTGGGTGGCCCAGGATTTGAGGTCCGAAGGGCCGGAGCTGTCGCATTCCATCACCTGCTCTACGGCACTTCATGCCCTTTTGAACGGCGTAGCCTGGCTTCGGTCAGGCATGGCGCGTACGTTCCTGGTGGGGGGCAGTGAAGCCCCGTTGACACCATTTACCATTGCCCAGATGAAGGCCCTGAAAATCTACAGCCGGGAAAAGGGGGCCTACCCCTGCCGTGCCCTCGATTTGGAGAAAGCCAGTAATACCATGGTCCTGGGGGAGGGGGCTGGGGCAGTTTGCCTGGAAATCGGGCGCAGCGACCAGGCTCTGGCCTTCATAGAAGGGATGGGATGGGCCACTGAGACCCTGCAACACGGGGCATCCCTTTCCGCCGAGGCGCGTTGCCTGCAACGCTCCATGGCTATGGCGATGCAGGGAGTCTCCCCCCGGCAGGTAGATGCCGTGGTGATGCATGCTCCGGGCACCGTAAAGGGAGACCGGGCCGAATTCCGGGCCATCCAACGGGTTTTTGAAGGGAAGCCTCCCGCTCTGACGACCAATAAATGGAAAATCGGACATACCCTCGGCGCCTCGGGCCTGCTTAGCCTGGAGATGGCCGTGCTTATGTTGCAAAAACAGGAATTTATCGGGGTTCCCTACCTGACAGGACCTCGGGTCCCGGCACAGTTGCGTTACATCCTGGTCAATGCGGTGGGTTTTGGAGGGAATGCCGTTAGTATCCTGTTAAGCCGTCCCTAGCTGTCCGCAACCGGAAATAGCAACAATTGGCGTTTAGGTGCTAATAGGCTATTTTTGGAAATGGATAGAACCCTGAGGCCAGGGTACCCCAGGATGGGCATCCTTAAATTTAAAGTCAAATCGATGAGTGATATCAGGCATAACTGGACCCGGGAGGAGATCGTGGAAACCTACAACAAACCGCTGATGGAGTTGTTGTATGAGGCTGCCACCGTGCACAGGGCCTACCACGATCCGAATACCGTTCAGGTTTCCACGCTGATTTCCATAAAAACGGGGGGCTGCCCTGAAGACTGCGGATATTGTCCGCAGGCGGCCCGTTATCATACCGATATAGAGGGGAATGACCTCATGTCCGTGCAGCAGGTAAAGGCCCAGGCTTTAAGGGCAAAGGCTTCCGGAAGCTCCCGGGTGTGTATGGGGGCCGCCTGGCGGAATGTGAAGGACGGGCCCGAGTTTGACCAGGTCCTGGAGATGGTACGCACCATCAACAAGCTCGAAATGGAGGTTTGCTGTACCCTTGGGATGCTTACCGAAAACCAGGCAAAACGGCTGGCCGAGGCGGGTCTGTATGCCTATAACCACAATTTGGATACTTCGGAAGATTACTACAGGGATGTGATTTCCACCAGGGCTTTTGAGGATCGTCTTGAAACCATCGGGAATGTGCGTAAAACCAACGTAACGGTCTGTAGCGGGGGTATTATCGGGATGGGGGAAAGCCTGGAAGACCGGGCAGGGATGCTGGTGGCGCTCAGTACCCTGGACCCCCAACCAGAGTCCGTCCCTATCAATGCCCTGGTTGCCGTACCCGGAACGCCCATGGAGGAAATGCAACCCATTTCCATTTGGGAAATGATTCGGATGGTGGCCACTACCCGTATTGTGATGCCTCAGACACAGGTACGTCTTTCTGCGGGTCGTACTGAAATGAGCCAGGAGGGCCAGGCCCTCTGCTTTTTTGCAGGGGCCAATTCAATCTTTGCCGGGGACAAACTGCTGACCACCCCGAACCCCGATGTGAACGAGGACATGGAATTGTTCCGCCAGCTCGGATTGATACCTCAAAAACCCTTTGTTAAAAAGGAACAACCCCGTACAGTTGAAGCAGAGGATTCTGTTCTGGAACCCCTGGGCGAAAAACCCAAATGGTCGCGCCCGGGCCATCAGATTGAACGCAACGAACGGGCCCGCCAAAAGCGCACCTCCTGATCAGGGCCGCTTTGTACCTCTTTTTTTGGAAGGTTTCTTACCTTTAGGAATTAAATCTGTTTAGACCGTGTATCTGCAAGAAGTCCCACGAGTAACCCGGATAACCAGAGAGGCATTTCTAAATGACTATTTTAGGCCGCAACGCCCCGTAGTCATCGAAAAGGCCATTGAGGACTGGCCTGCGTATTCAAAATGGAGCCTGGAGTATATGAAACACGTGGCCGGGGACAAAATCGTGCCGCTTTACGATGACCGACCCGTGGATTACAAGGACGGGTTTAACCAGCCTCATGAACAAATGCGGATGGCGGACTATATCGACCTGCTTAAACGAGAGCCGACGCGTTACCGTATTTTTCTCTGGAACATTCTTAAGGAGGTACCCCAGCTTCAGGAGGATTTCGAATATCCCGATTTTGGCCTTCGACTTATGAAAAGCCTGCCCATGCTTTTTTTTGGAGGTGAAAATTCCCACACCTTCATGCATTACGATATCGATCTGGCCAATATCTTTCACTTTCATTTTGAAGGCAGGAAAGAAGTAGTGCTTTTTTCCCAGGCAGAAAACAAGTTCCTCTACAAGGTCCCGCATTCTTTGATAACCCATGAGAGCATAAACTTTGGAGAGCCCGACCTGGACCAATGGCCGGCCCTGAGGTATACCCGGGGTTTTAAGGCCCGGCTGGAACACGGGGAGGTCCTGTACATGCCTGAAGGCTACTGGCACTATATGCGCTACATCACGCCTGGATTTTCAATGAGCCTGAGGGCCATAGCCAGAAACCCAAGGAACCTGAGCAAGGCCCTTTACAACATTTTTATCATGCGGCATTACGACAACCTGATGCGCAGGGTTCGGGGACAGAAATGGATTGACTGGAAAAATGAACAGGCTATAGAGCGAACCCATTCGCATCTTTCCAGGACCGCGGACAAAGGAGCAAATGCCCGTTCCGATCAAATGGGGGAGCACTTGTAATGAATAGTAAACTAGGAGCGAACGCTATGCATCTTGTACCTGTAGCCTCCAGGGCCGATGAAAAAAAATTTATCGAGTTTCCGGTTTCCCTGTATAAAAAGAATGAATATTGGATTCGCCCACTGGATCAGGATATCAGGGCAGTTTTTGATCCTGCCCTGAACAAGACCTTTACCCACGGGGATTGTCAAAGATGGCTGCTGGAAGATGAAGGACGTGTGGTGGGCCGTATAGCGGCTTTTGTCAAGAATCCTCCTGATGCTTCCGGGCCCAATGACGAGATTTCAGGGGGAATTGGATTTTTCGAATGCATCGATAATCAGGAAGCTGCTAACCTGTTGTTCGATGCGGCTAAAGCGTGGATCTCCAGCAAAGGGGCAACCTATATGGATGGTCCGGTTAATTTTGGAAGGCGTGATAAATGGTGGGGGCTCCTCACAAAGGGTTTTGACCAGGAACCCAATTATCAATGCAACTTCAACTTCCCGTATTACCGGGACCTTTTTGAGGGCTATGGATTCAGGACCTATTACGAACAATACACCTTCTTAAAGGTTGTCCAGGAACCTCTTAGCCCCAGGTTGGAAGAAAAAGCAAAAAGGGTAACAGCCGATCCCAATTATAGTTTTGACCATATGCGCCTTTCCGACATGGATCGGTATGGGCGTGAGATCATCGAGGTTTATAACAAGGCATGGGTCAAGCACGAGGGGGTGAATACCCTTTCTCTGGAGCAGGGCAGGGCCATCATGGACCAGTTAAAACCCATCATGGACGAGAAGGTCATCTGGTTAGCATACTACAAAAAGGAGCCCGTGGCCATTTTTGTATGCATCCCGGAGGTCAATCAGATCCTGAAACACTTAAACGGCAAGTTGGATCTCATAGGAAAACTAAAATTCCTCTGGCATAAGAAAACCAGCCAAAAGAAGAAATTGTTGGGAATGGTTTTCGGCGTAGTTCCCGAACATCAGGGCAAGGGAGTGGACGGGGCCATCATCCACGCGATGGCTGAGGTACTTATTCCCGAAAAAAAATACGAGATCCTGGAGATGAGTGGGATCGGGGATTTTAATCCCAAAATGATCCTGGTAGTCAGACAGGTGGGGGGCAAGGTCAACAAGATACACACCACCTACCGGTACCTGTTTGACCGAAACCAACCCTTTGAGCGGATGAAAGCCATCCGGTGAGACTTAGGCAGTTTCGGCAGCTTCTCCCTGCTTCCGGTCTGGGGGCATGGTCCCGAATACGCGATCCCAGAAGGTGTTGGAGACGCCGAAGGCCTTGTCGGGATAGCGATAGTGGTGGAGGCTGTGGTGCATCCAAAGTTTTTTGAACCGTTTCGGAGGGCGCATCACATGCGTGGCCCGGTGCACAAAGGAATACATCAGGTATCCCGAAAAGAACCCTGGAAAAAACCCAAAAGTGAGGTCTGAAAACCCTGCTATCCAAAAGATCACATAGAAGAAACCGAAAAGGACGGACGCCATAATAAGCCCCGGGACG
The DNA here is from genome assembly GCA_033719735.1 of Robiginitalea sp. GTDB lineage: Bacteria > Bacteroidota > Bacteroidia > Flavobacteriales > Flavobacteriaceae > Robiginitalea. The sequence goes on from JAWWDW010000141.1 coordinate 5,326, forward strand.
GGTGGCATCAGCAAGCGTTCCTCATCCCTGGGAAATTGATGGTGGGAACCGTGCATGATGAAATGGAATCGCTGGGACCACTTCGCTTCGGTCACCCAGTGAAACAGATACCGGTGCAGCATGTATTCTGCAAAAGTCCAGAAGAAGATTCCTATGGCG
>JAWWDW010000142.1:0-5422 GCA_033719735.1 Robiginitalea sp.
CATAAAAGACCACCTGCCCGAGCGACTGGTCGGCAATCCCCTGGCTCTTTACTTTTTGCATGTCGGACAGGGCCACATCAAGGTTGTTGATGGCCGGCCAGATCTCCTCAGCCGTGGTTGCCGAGAAATCGGTAAAGGACAGGGGGACTTCCAACTGGTAGAAGTTCTCGGTAAAATCCGTCCCGATCCGCAGGAAGGCCACCGCGGATTGAAAGTCCGTGTAGGGGTCTGATTCCGCAATCTTCTCTGCGTGCAGGAACATCTTAATGCGTTCGTACTGCCTCAGGTCGATGTTGATATTCCGAAAGACCCCCCTGGAATCCTGAGGTTCGAGGTCTTCCACATAGAGGGAAAGGGATTGTTCGTTTTGGCGGACGATGGTGTTGTTATTGTTCAGCTGCTCGCGGAACACCCCGGGAGGCAGGACATAGGGGATGGGGATCCGGGCGCTGTTTTCTTCTATGTTGACCGCATTTACATCGAAGATGGTGGTGTCATCCTCCGGGTTGTCGTTGTCCGTCTGCAGGGAACGGGTAAAGATCCGCCAGTCGCCGCGCACCAGGTCGAGGGTAGCGAACCTGAGTACCACAGGGTCCTGGAAACCGGTCAGGTACATCCGCATGAAACTGATGGACCGGAAGTCGGCAATCCCGCCGATGGCATTGGTGAAATCACTCAGGGGGATCTTGTACTGAATCCAGCGGTAATTTACCTGTCCGTTGTTGGGCAGGGTGGCAGAAACCCCTTCGCGTATATCGGTCACATACCGGTCCTCCACTGAGATCCCGGGCCGGATCGGGATCCGGTATTCGTAATAGCTGTTGACCGTATTCATGGTAAGGTCCCTGTCCACATCCTCCACATCGGGCAGGGTGGTGTTTCCCCGGTCTGTCTCCGTGACGGCCACCGGCGAGTTTCCCTGGGCATTGTTGAAGTCCAGGTAACGTTCCAGGATCCCGCCTTCCCGGTTCAGGTAATAGACATAGTTGTCCAGGGCCGGGTCCTCCGGCGGGCCGTTGTAGCCGAAGCCGGCCTCGGCAGCATCGTCCAGGCCGTCAAAGCCGATGTCCTGTAACTGCCTGTTGGCCTCGGCGGCGTCGAAGGCGTACACCAGGGATTGTGTGGAGGGTACCTGCCCCCATACCGTGGTGGTGACCAGTTCGTTGGAATTCACCCCCGGCAACCCGTTTTCATACTGTTTGCGGCCATCGGCCAGGATATCTTCGCTGATGTTTCCCAGGTTGATCACCAGCTCCCCCGGTCCCGTGGCATTCCCGTCCACATAGGGATCCAGGACCCAGAACTGAATGAATTCAACATTGGCCTGTTCAAAGTTCGTACTGCTCAGCGACCGCATCAGACCGCCCCATTTCTCCTGGGGGGCCTCCCCTTCAAAGTTGGGGTTCGCGTTGTAAGGTCCTTTCCGGTCCGGGTAGTATGCGATGTCCAGGGTATTCTGCACCGTGGTCTGTCCCTGGGCGATGTCTGTCTGGGGAAACACCTCATCGATAAAAATCCGCCGGGTTGCATTGGTAGAAAGATCGTTGTCCGTAATTCCTGAGGGCCGCTGGTTTGTAAAGAAGATCGGATCTATGGTGTACCAGGAGGTCTTGGCCCGCCCATACCCTGTTTCCAGGTCCTGCTGCCCCTGGTCAAGGAACTCCACCGGGGTACTGGCCAGGGTCCATCCGAGGGCCGACCGGATATCGATCAGTGCCTGTGCCCCTTCAAAATCGGCCAGGTAGGTGGTGGTCTCCCCTTCGAAATCGGCATTCTTCGGGGAATTTGGCTGGAGGAAGGCCACCTCCCCCCGCACGGATACGTTGGAGGGCACATCCGTATCGACATTGGGGAGCATATTGGCCAGGCGGGTCAGGAAAGGAACCTCGGTGGAGAAATTCCCGTAGAGGTTAAAGACGGTGTTGTTGACCGGTTCCACCCCGAAATTGGACTTCTGGGTAAGCGGTCGTTCGTTGAGGTTCAGGAGGGTTCCCCCCAGAACGAATTTCTCATTGAACTGGTGTTCTATATTAAATCCTGAAAACCGGCGGGTCTGCTGGCCAAACACGGCATTGTTTTCCACCGAGATGTTGATGGGCACGTTCGAAGCCTGCAGGCTCGGGTCCAGAATCTGAACGGTTCCCGCCTGGTAATTCACGGTGTAATCGATGCCTTCCTGCAGCTGCCTGCCCCCTGCCGTTACCCGTACGGAGCCCTGGGGCACATTGAACGCCCCGATCGGGATCCCTCCCCCACTCTGGGATTTATAGCGCCCTTTGAGGCGGAACCGGTTCTTCTCCGCATCCTGGAGGGACGCGGCCTTGGTCTGGGTGTACAGGTTCCGGAATACGTATTTCTGCTGGTTGGGGTTGTACCCCTGGTCGCCTGGAACGTTGTAGACCCCGCCACCGAGTACATCAAAAAGGTATTCCCCGAAGGGCTCCACCTTGGTAAAAATAATCAGTCCGTTCTGCGGGTTGACCGTGATCCCCGGCACGTAGTCAAAAAACCCGTCCCCCCCGGGTTGGACATCGTTGTAGATATTCAGGCGGTCAAAATTGAAAACATCCAGCAGGATGCGCTCTTCCAGTGGTTTCGGGGTGGTAGGCCATCCGTCATTGGGGTCTACCGGGGTTATGTAGTTCCTGGGGGTGGGATCGTTGTACAGGATGTTGAGTTTGAAATCCTCCTTGTCCAGCTGAAAGGCCCCGGTGGCGTAAATATTTTTCATCATCAGGTCCCAGATGGGATCCTCCACGTTGGTGATGTTGCTTTTGAGCAACTTCAAAACGAGGGTATTGTTGTTGATCTGCAGGTCCACGCCCGGGGCTACCGTGGTGGCATCCACGCCCCCATTGGCGAATTCCCCTACCTGGAAGACCTCTCCGTTAAAGGTGTATTGGAAGGCCACTGCCAGGACCTCATCATTGCTCAGGCGCTGGTTCAGGGAGATGTACCCCAGTTGGGTGTCAAAGGTGTAATCCCGTCCGAGCTCGAGTTTCCGGGCATTCTCCAGAATGGCATAATCGAGTCCCTGATTGGCCACATACCCTCCGGGGATCTGGAACCCGTCGTCCACGGTGGCAATATCCCGCACCTCTTCTGTCAGGACACCGCCGTTCCCGATCAGGGCCGGATCGTAGTCATTGGCCCCGTTGCGGGGAAGTTCCGGATTGGGTCCCGCAGGGTTGAAAAAGCCCGGGGGGTCGCCCCCCTGCCTTCCGATCCGGGTATCCGCCTGTTGTATTTCCCCCAAATCCTGAATGGCGACGATATTTCGGACATTCTGCGTCTGCTGGCTCCGGTTGGTCACCCATACCTCGAGGCGGGTGAGCTGGACCTGGCTCCTGATAAAGGGGTAGTCCTCCAGGGCCTCATCGTACCGGTCCCTGAAATACTGGGCGAGAAAGAAGTGGCGGTCCTCGTCGTAATCCAGGGCAGTAAGCTCAAATTCATTCAGGGTCCCGCCCCCCTGTGCCACCACCGTATTGTTCTGGGAACGCTGTTCCGAAAAAACCGCCGTAACCGAAGTCTTCCCGAATTGCAGCTCGGTCTTGACCCCAAACAAGCTTTGGGCCCCTGTCACCAGGGAACTGTTGAGGGGCATGCTGACGTTTCCCACCTCTATTTTCCGGATGATATCGTCCTCCGTGGGGGTATAGTCCAGTTTGATCAGGTTCTGGAAGTCAAAAGTGGCCTCGGTGTCATACTGGGCGGAAACCTGTAGCCGTTCACCGATCTTCCCGAGCATGCTCAGGCTGATGCGCTGGTCAAAATCAAAGGCGAGGTTGGTACGGTTCCGGGGGGAAAGGGCGGGATTGTCATTTTTCTGCCAGATAATCCCGAGGTCCATGGCCACAGAACCCTGAGGGACCACCTCGATGGTATTGCCCCCGAATATGGTCTCAAAAAAACTGCTGTTGACATAGAAATTGGGCAGCAGGTTCTTACGCGCCTCCTCACTGCCTTGCTTTTTCCCGCTAAAAGCATCCATCTTTTGCTTGAAATAGCTCTTCATCTCCTCCTTGCGGACGAGCTCCAGGTATTGTTCGGGGGTAAGGATGATGGGGTAAGAGATATCGTAATCCCCAACGGTTTCCGTATAAATATACCGGTCCAGTTTCGGATCGTAGGTATACTTGGAGACGATGCTCTCCGGATTCTCCATGCGGAGCTTTCCCAGTTCGAAACCAGTTTTTACGGAATCGGGCTCGGTTGGCTCAGTATCCTGTGCCCGGGACGTCCAGGTGGACGCCAGGAGCAGGAAAACAAGGAAGAAAAACGGTTTGCAAAAGGATCTGAAAAATTTAGATGCCCCTGTTTTCAAACGTTTTACAAATTTTTAAGCGCACTTTTAATTATACCCTCTACGCTTAGCGAAGGATCCTGGCGCAAGGCCGCATCGACTACTTTTTCCGCCGACTTGCGGGCGAAACCAAGAACCTCTAATGCAGATAACGCTTCTTCCTTATTTGTATTGTTTGATTCCGGGGAAACTTCATCCAGATCGTATATTTTCAGGACCTTGTCCCTGAGGTCCAAAATGACCCGTTGGGCCGTTTTTGCGCCAATGCCCTTTACGGCCTTGATGGCAGGCACATCTTCCGACGCAATTGCATCCCTGACCTGGGCCGGGGTCATGGAGGAGAGCATGGTACGGGCGGTGCTGGAACCCACCCCGGACACAGAGATCAACAGGCGGAATATCTCGCGTTCGGCCAGGGTGTAAAACCCAAAAAGGGTATGGGCATCCTCCCGGATCTGCAGATGGGTATAGATCCGGAGATGTTCTTCATCCGGGATGGCTGCATACGTATTCAGGGAGATGTTGACGAAATACCCTACCCCGCCGCATTCGATAACCACATGGGTCGGGTGCTTCTCGATCAGTTTGCCAGTCAGGTGGTGAATCATGGTGTTGTCTGTTATAAAGGCCGGGGAGGTCCGTGAATCCCCCGGATCAGCCTTTTTTATTCATTTTTGCTTTCTTGCGTTTCTCACGCTCCTGCGCATCGATAACCGCTACTGCCGTCATATTGACCATCTCCTCCACGCTGGCCCCCATGGGGATGACGTGGACCGACCTCCTCAGGCCCAGCATGATGGGGCCAATGGTGTCAGCCCCGTACAATTCCTTGAGGAGTTTATAGGTGATGTTTGCGGATTCCAGGTTGGGGAAGATGAGGGTATTGACCTTTTTGCTGACCAATTTGGAGAACGGAAACTTTTCCTGGTGCATTTCCCGGTTTAGGGCGAAATCTGCCTGGAGTTCCCCATCGACCTCCAAGTCCGGATTTTCCTCGTGCAGAATGCGGATAGCGTCCCGTACCTTCCGCGCACTCGGATGGCTCGAAGATCCGAAATTGGTATAGGAAAGCAGGTCCATCACAGGCGTAAACCCAAAGGCCCTGGCCACATTGGC
>JAWWDW010000143.1:0-5415 GCA_033719735.1 Robiginitalea sp.
CAGAACCGCGTCTCTGCGGCAACGGCCAAGCTCCCGCCGGCTGTAACCAAATTCGGAGTGACCACCAAAAAATCCCTTCCCAATACCCTGATGCTGGTCTCTCTGACCACCGAGAACCCTGCCCATGACAACCAGGAATTCCTGGGGAATTACGCCCTGATCAACATCAAGGACCAGCTGGCCCGGGTCCCGGGTATCGGCCGGGTGGATGTCATGGGGGCCTCCAACTACTCCATGAGGATCTGGGTACAGCCAGACCGCTTGTATACCCTGGGTATTACCGTGCCGGAAATCGTGAATGCCATCAACGAGCAGAACGTCATCGTCCCGGGGGGGAAGTTCGGGGCCGAACCTGCCCCGGCAGGAACTGAATTTACCTATACCGTGCGCCTGCCGGAGCGCTTCAATTCCCCGGAGGCCTTTGAAGACATTGTAATACGGACCCTGGCGGACGGCTCCCAGGTAAAGATCGGGGACATCGCCCGGGTAGACCTGGGGGTGGAGACCTACAGCATGATCCCCCGGTTGGGGATCAACAAGGAAGGTCGGGACCCCGCTCCCAAGGAAGCCGCCATTGTAGCCATCTACCAGGCACCGGGTTCCAATGCCGTCGAACTCGCGGAGAATATCGTATCCGAGATGGAGGTGATCAAAACCAGTTTTCCGGAGGGCATGACCTATGACGTATCCCTGGATGCCACCCTTCCCATCACGGCAGGGATCCGGGATATCGTCGTGACCCTTGTCATTGCGTTATTGCTCGTGATCCTGGTGGTCTTCATTTTCATCCAGGACTGGCGGGCCACCCTGATCCCGACCCTGGCGATCCCGGTGTCCCTGATTGGCGCCTTTATCTTCTTCCCGGCCCTGGGCTTTACCATCAACGTGCTCTCCCTGCTCGGCCTGGTACTGGCCATTGGGATCGTGGTGGATGATGCCATCGTGGTGGTGGAAGCGGTACAGGTAAACATCGAAAAGGGGATGAACGCCAAAGAGGCCACCATTGATGCCATGAAAAAGGTCTCCGCCCCCATCATAGCGACGACCCTCGTCCTGGTCGCCGTTTTTATCCCGGTTGCGGGAATGGCCGGCATCACGGGGATCCTCTACCAGCAATTTGCGATCACTATTGTGGTCTCCGTACTGGTATCCTCCGTGAATGCACTAACCCTGAGCCCGGCCCTCTGTTCCCTCCTGTTGAAAGAGCCCAAACCCTACAAAGGCATGCTGGGTAAATTTTTTGCCTCCTTCAACAAATGGATGGGGAAGACCACAGATGGGTACATGAACTATACCAACGTGATTACCGGCAAGCTGAAACGGGGGGTCATCTTTATTCTGGTCCTGACCGTCGGGGCCGGGATTTTTGGCAGCCTGGTGCCCGGAGGGTTTATCCCTGAAGAAGATATGGGCTATTTTTTCGTCAACATCCAGCTGCCCAATGCGGCTTCCCTCCAAAGGACCAATGAGATAAGCAGTCAGGTGGAAGAAATTTTGCTGAAGTACCCGGAGGTGGAATATGTGACCAATGCTACAGGATACAGCCTGCTGTCCGGGGCCATGGCCACCAACAATGGCTTTATGTTCGCCTCCCTGAAGGATTGGGGCGACCGGGAAGCAACCGCCAGGGAACTCATAGACCGACTGAACCGGGAACTGGCCGTTAAAATCAAAGGGGCACAGGCCTTTGCCTTCGGCCCGCCGGCCCTTCCGGGTCTCGGATCCGGATCGGGATTCAGCATCATGGTACAGGACCGGGGAGGAAACAGTACGGAATACCTGGCGGAAAACACTGCCCGGTTCATACAGGCGGCCAACCAACGACCGGAAATTGGCAATGCCTTTACCACCTTCCAGAGCAATGTTCCCCAGCGGTATATGGATATCGACAAAGAAAAGGCGCTTAAGCTCGGACTCTCCCTGAACGATCTTTATACCACCATTGGCGCCTTCATGGGAGGCGCCTATGTCAATGATTTTACCCGTTTCGGCCGGTTGTACAAGACCTTTATCCAGGCGGAGAACGAGTACCGGGTGGACGAATCCCAGATCGATAAATTCTTTATCCGGAACAAGGACGGGGACATGGTGCCCCTCTCCACCGTGGCTACCATTAAACCGGTTTACGGACCGGACTACACCACGCGGTTTAACCTGTACCGGTCGGTGGAGGTAACGGGAGGGCCCGCCCCCGGTTACAGTTCGGCCCAGGCCATGGACGCTTTGGAAGAAGTAGCGGCAGAAGTGTTGCCCGGCGATATGGGCACGGCATGGAACGCCATGTCCTTCCAGGAAAACAAGGCCTCGGGGTCCCTGGGGATCATCCTGACCTTTTCACTCGTATTTGTCTTCCTGATCCTGGCGGCCCAATACGAAAGCTGGAGCCTGCCTTTTTCCATCCTGCTGGGCACCCCCTTTGCCATTTTCGGGGCCCTGTTCTTCCTGTGGATTGCCCGGCAGTTCTCCCTGAGCTTCGAAAACAATATTTTCGCCCAGGTATCCTTTGTCATGCTCATTGGAATGGCAGCCAAAAATGCCATCCTGATCGTGGAATTTGCCAATGATGAATTCAAAAAAGGGCGCTCCCTTTTCGATGCTGCCATCGCTGCTGCCAAGTCCCGGTTCCGACCCATCCTGATGACGGCCTTTTCCTTTATCCTGGGGGTATTTCCCCTGGTGGTCGCCTCCGGTACGGGCGCAGAGGCCCGGAAAGTGATGGGTGTCGCCTTATTGGGCGGTATGGGCATTGCGACCCTCCTCGGCGTCTTCTTCTACCCCATGCTTTTCCTGCTGATTGGAAAACTTGCCGGATACGAGAAGAAACGGGAGCAGCTAACCCCCCAAATTAGTCAGGAAGGATGAAGCGACTACTACTGATAGCACTGGTTGGGATCCTCTTACACAGTTGTAAGATCGGAAAGAACTACAAGGGTACGGAATTCAGCCAGCCCACATCCTATGCACAGGAAGATCCCGGGAGGACCATCGCCTACGACAGCGTAAATACCGACTCCCTGGAACTTTCTACCGCGGACCTGCTTTGGTGGAAGCTCTATGACGACCCCGTCCTGGACAGCCTGATCACCACGGCCATGAACAACAACCGGGATGCCCTTATCGCTGCCGAAAATGTGCTTCAGGGACGTATGGTACTGAAGAACCAGAAAGCCGAACTCCTGCCCAAATTCGATGCGCAGGGTCAGGTACAACGCGGGAATTTCCTGCTGAACAGCATAGGGGATCCTCAAAACCTCATCCTGGGTGCCGCCTCTGCGAACTGGGAACTGGACCTGTGGGGAAAACTCCGAAGGCGAACCGAGGCTGCCCGGGCGTCCCTGGTAGCTTCCGAATACGGTTACCGCGGCATCATGCTCTCGCTGATCAGCGAAGTAGCCAGCACCTATTTTTCCCTCCTCCGGGCCAAATCCCAGTATGAGATCTCCAAACGCAATGCGAATTCCAGGGACAGCATGCTGCAACTCATACAGGCCCGTTACGACAAGGGGATCGTCCCTGTTATCGATGTGGACCAGGCCACCATACAATATACCATTGCAGCAGGGGCGGTGCCGCAGTACGAACGACAGATCGTACAACTGGAGAACACCCTTAGCATCCTGATTGGCCAGAACCCCGGGCCGGTGGAAACCGGCAAACCCTTAAGTGAGCAGAATTACGAGATTGACCTGCCCCTGGCCAGGCCGGTGGACCTGCTTTCCCGCAGGCCGGATGTCATCGCCTCGGAATACGAACTGATTGCACAAAATGCCCGGGTAGGTGCCGCAAAGGGCAACCGGTTGCCATCCCGGAGTGTCTCTGCCCTGGTGGGGATCACCGCAGACAATTTTGGCGACCTGAGTTTTGAGAATCCCCTTTGGACACTCACCGGTCAGCTCGCCGGTCCCTTGTTTTACTGGGGGCAGTTAAAACGGCAGGTGGACATCGAGGACAGCCGCAGGTACCAGGCCCTCTACCAGTACCAAAATACGGTTTTCTTCGCCCTCAAAGAGGTGGAGGACGTATTGGCGGAGATCCGTACCACCCGCGATGAGATCGCCATTGCCGAACGGCGCAGGAGCGCTGCCCTTGAGGCACAGCAACTCTCCATGGAACGCTATAACGGGGGGGTTACCAGCTACCTGGAATTCCTGGAACAACAGCGGCAGGCCTTTGATGCAGAGCTGCTGCTGGAAAGCCTCAGGTCCAACCTGCTTTCCGCCCATGTCCGACTGTACAAAGCCCTGGGCGGCGGATGGCTTACGGAAGAAGCCCAACTGGAGGCAGCCGAGGGTACGGACGAGGAATAAACCGGCCTACAGACGAACCCCTGTAAGGAGACCTCTATACCTATGAAAACCAGACGTTCCTTTTTACTACCTATTTTTCTTGCTGTGGTATCGCTTAAATCATTCGGGCAGGACATCCCGCTAAAGGTGGGCGTTATCGGCCTGACCCATACCCATGTCCACTGGATCTTTGAGAGTGAAAAAAGGGGGGAGATCCAGATCGTCGGGATCGTGGAGCCCAACCGGGACCTGGCCCGCCGTTATGCCGACCAGCACGGCTTTTCCATGGATAAGGTATACCGTACCCCTGAAGACCTGATTGCTGCGGGCAAACCAGAGGCGGTCACCGCCTTCGGAACGATCTACGACCACCTGCAGGTGGTGGAAACCTTTGCCCCCCTGGGCATCCATGTGATGGTGGAAAAACCCCTGGCGGTACGTTTGGACCACGGAAGGAAAATGGCCTCCCTCGCCCGGGAACACGGGATCCATTTGCTGACGAATTACGAGACCACCTGGTACCCGTCCCACCATAAGGTATTTGAAGCAGTCAACACGGAACAAACCATAGGCCCGGTACGGAAAGTAGTGGTGCGGGATGGCCACAAGGGCCCTAAAAACATTGGGGTGGATCCGGAATTCCTGGAGTGGCTTACCGACCCGGAACTAAACGGAGGGGGCGCCCTCATGGACTTCGGCTGCTACGGGGCCAACCTGATGACCTGGCTGATGGAGGGAGAAAAACCGCTCTCGGTGACGGCCATTACAGGCCAGTTCCAGCCGGAAAACAACCCGAAAGTGGAAGACGAGGCGGTCATCCTGCTAAAGTACCGGGACGCTGTGGCCATCATCCAGGCCTCCTGGAACTGGCCCATCGGCCGGAAGGATCTGGAAGTCTATGGGACCGAAGGGGCCGTCTTTGCAGACAACCGCCACGCGTATCTGATCCGTATCCCCACGGGATACGATACCTATGAGGAGGCATCTCTGGACCTGCCCGAGCGGGATGCCCCCCTGGATGACCCTTTCGCCTATTTCAGGGCCGTGGTCCGCGGGGAGATCACCCCCGGGCCCTACGCCCTTTCTTCCCTGGAAAACAACCTGATGGTCAGGGAAATCCTGGATGCGG
>JAWWDW010000144.1:0-5396 GCA_033719735.1 Robiginitalea sp.
CCAGCAGCTCGATGCCCGAGAAATAGGGCATCATGATATCGCTGACGATCACATCCGGCAGCTGTTCTCTTAAATAGGATTTGACCTCCCGCCCATCACACGCAAGGTCCACCTTATATCCACCTCTTTCCAGGCGGTACTTCAGCAGGGAGGCCAGCATGTGGTCGTCCTCAGCCAGTAACAGGCGTTTGGGTTCCATTTTAGTTCCGTTTGTCCATTTCACGTTGCAGCGCCTCCTCCACCAGCGGGTAGAGGTCGAGAAATTCTTCATAGGCGCGGGCGGCCTGTACGATATCCTTAAATTCAGTGGCTGCGCGGTCTATGGCCTCCACCGACTTGAGGAGTTGAACCGCCCCGATTAGCTTTAGTCCGGATTGCACCTTGTGGGTGCTCGCCTGAATGGCCCGGAGGTCCCCCTCTTTCAGGTGGAACTTCATCCTCCCGGCAAACTCCAAGAGGTTGTTTCGGAAGAGTTGGACGAGGTCTGCAAGCATCCGGCGATCTCCCATACATTCCCCTTCCAGATAGTCCAGACTGATCAAGCCGGGCGCTGCGCTCAATTCGGGAAGGGGCTCGCACCGAAATTCCCGTACATCCTTCCTGTTGGCACTTCTTCGGATCCAGTGGGTCAAAGTGGCACGTAAGGATTCGGGCTCATACGGCTTGAGCAGAAGGTCATCAATTCCCGATCGCCGGAAGGCTTCCCCGTCAGCCGCGGAGATATCTGCCGTCAGCGCAATGACCGGGATCCTCCGGACCGAGGCAGAGCTGTGCTCCCGGATACGGCGGGTGGCCTGATACCCGTCCATAAGCGGCATGCGTAAATCCATCAGAACCAGATCGATGGCCTCCCGTTTCAAAAGGCGCAGCCCGTCGGGCACCCTGGATGCGGTAAATACGGTGCAGCCCCATTTTTGCAACCGGGATTCCAGCAATTTTTGATTTAAGGGATTGTCTTCGAAAACCAGGATGCTGCTCCCGTTCAGCTCCCCTCCTGTTCCGGTCCCTGGTGTTTCGGCCAAACCCCGAGGTTCCTCAGACCGTTTAAGGGCAAAAGGGATGCGGAATTGAAAGGTCGTCCCCTTTCCTTCCTCGCTTTTGACCTCTATGGATCCTTTTTGTTCCCCGACAAGCTTGCTTACGATGCTCAGGCCGAGGCCATGCCCTGCCCTGCTGGCCTTGCGGTCCATACCAGCCTGGTAATACGGTTTAAAGATATAAGGAAGCTCTGCCCGCGGAATTCCCGATCCGGTATCCGAAACTTCGAACTCCAGGGCAACCCCCTCCTTTAAAGACGTTGCCCGGACCACGAGCGCTATGGTTCCCTTTTCTGTGTATTCGATGGCATTTTCAAGCAAATTCATGAGGATCCGGCGCAATTTGGACGGGTCTCCGACCAGGGCTTCGGGGAGGGATCCCTCCACAAAAAGTTCAAAGGCTACCGGGGCTTCTCCAAGCGACGCCCGGGTGTATAACCGGACTTCCCTGAGCAGGTCCAGGGGGCGGAAGGCTATGGATACCGGGGTTTCCGGCCCAGCTTTGAGGCGGCTGAACTGCAGGAGCTCCCCAATGGTCTCCAGGGAGCTTTGGGAAGCTACCCGGATTGCCTGCAGGTATTGCTGCTGGTCGGTGTCCAGGTCCGTGGCACTGAGGAGGTCTGCAAATCCCAGAATGGCGTTAAGCGGGTTGCGCAAATCATGGCTTACCGAGGCAATCATCCCCGGGGTATCCCCTGAACTCGTTACGACCTCTTCGGATGCGGTTGTGGGAATTCCCGCCCGTGGATTCCAGATTTTTTCTTCCAGGTGGTTGCGAAACGTGTCGAAATAGGATTTAAGGGCCCTGGCTTCTTCCACATTAAGCTGCTCAAAGGAATATCCCTCAAGGGTCAGCTGCAGGTCGGCCAGCTGATCGAGTAAGTCTTTGGATGTAATGGGCATTTTTTCGGATTAAGCGCTCGATTTTATCGGCAAAACGCTATGAATACCTAAAAATCCGGAATCAGGGAGGGGCGGACAATTAAATGTTCCCTATCTTTCGAAATCTGTTGTAAAACCCAGTTAATTGTAGGTAAAAACAAATATGATATGCGCATAGTAAGGCTACTCCCCGTTTTGATGGTACTCGCATCCTGCGGGGAAGAAAAAAAAGAAACCCCCGAAAAAAGCATGGAAGAACGGGCCCTGGAAATCCACACTAAAGTTATGACGGTAGACACCCATGTAGACATCAATGTGAGGAATTTCACCGATAGCGTTAATTACACCCAGCGCCTGAATACACAGGTAAACCTTCCAAAAATGGAAGAGGGCGGCTTGGATGTGGCCTGGTTTATCGTCTATACCGGGCAGGATTCCCTTACACCCGAAGGCTATGAAAAGGCCCAGGCCAACGCCATGGCCAAATTCGAGGCCATCCATCGCCTCTGTGAGGAAATCGCCCCGGACCGGATCGGGCTGGCCACTACTGCTGCCGAGGCCCGGGAGATCTACAACTCGGGCAGAAAGGTGGCCATGATTGGGGTGGAAAATGCCTATCCCATGGGGGAAGACCTCTCGAACTTTGAAAAATACCATGCCCTGGGGGCCCGGTATGTTTCCCTGGCCCACAACGGGCACAGCCAGTTTTCAGATTCCAACACCGGGGAAGCGGATAGCGTATGGCTACACAATGGTTTAAGTGAGCTGGGTAAAAAGGCTGTGGTTGAAATGAATAGGTTGGGGATCATGATCGATATCTCCCATCCGTCCCGGGAAGCCGTGATGCAAATGCTGTCCCTGTCGAAGGCCCCTATTATCGCCTCACACTCTTCGGCCAGAACCCTTTGCAATCACAGCCGGAACCTGGACGATGAACAACTGCGCAAACTCAGGGAAAACGGGGGCGTAGTGCAGACAGTCGCCCTGGACGCCTACCTGAATGAGGAAAAGAACAGCGCCCGGGAGGACTATATGAAAGCCATTCAGGAGCGGGTGGCCGATTCCCTTGGAATTGCCTGGTTTGACCGCTCTGAATTCCGAAACCTGACCGATGCCCAGCAGGAGGCCTATATCGCGAATTACCGCAGGGTTTCATCCATTGCCGATGACATTGCTTCAAAAAGTGCCGATGCCCCGCCACCGGTTAATGTGTCCGATTTCGTGGACCATATCGATTATATGGTGGGCCTTATCGGCATTGACCACGTGGGCATAAGTTCGGATTTCGACGGTGGAGGCGGTATTGAAGGCTGGTCTGATGCCTCTGAAACCTTCAACGTAACCCTGGAACTGGTAAAGCGCGGGTACTCTGAGGCTGACATCGAAAAGCTCTGGGGCGGAAACCTTTTGAGGGTCCTCGATGAAGTGCAGGCCGTGGCCGAAAACTGGCCTCAGGACTGATCCTTGGCCGACAGGCGGTCGCTGACGAATTCCACCCGGGTCTTCCCGTGGGGCTTCGGATTGCCTGCCGCATCCAGGTTTACGAAAATGAGCTGGTCCACCGTGGCTATGGAGTCGTGGGTCATTTTGTTGCGGGCCTCGCATTTCAGGGTAATGGAGGAGGTGCCAAAGCGTACCACCCCGATTCCAATCTCCACGATATCCCCCTGGGCCACGGGGTGTATGAAATTTATCTCGGACATGTATTTGAGGACGATCTTGTTGTTCTCCAGCTGAATAATGCTGTATAGCGCGGCCTCCTCGGTGATCCAGGCAAGGAGCCGGCCCCCGAAAAGCGTCCCGTTGGCGTTCAGATCTTCAGGCTTTATCCATTTACGGGTGTGAAATCTCATGGTGCGCGGCGTTTCGACAAAGATACGGCCTGTGTCCAGTGATGCAGAATCCGCAAGGAAATCCGCTACATTTTTTCGAATTCCCAAAAATTGTTAAGCTATCAATAAACTTTTCCTAAATCCGATTGAGGTTCGTTCCCGATCTCCTAATTTTAAGTGACCGATTAATAAACATTCCATGCAAGTCCTTGTCAAAATATTGATTTTTTTCACGTTGATGCTTTTGCAACACCTGATCTGATTTTTCATTTGGGGGAAGACGGGCTGCAAAAAAGTCCCTGCCCCTTCCGGACGGGAATCAACGGATATAGACCGTCCTTACGTTGGTAAACTCACGGATGCCCTCCAGGGATAGTTCCCGGCCATAGCCCGAATCCCCAATTCCTCCAAAAGGGAGCCTCGGATCACTTTTGACAAGACTGTTTACAAACACCGCACCCTCCTCCAGTTCCCCTACCATCCTTTCAATCCGGTCCACACCCTTTGTAAAAATGGACACTCCCAATCCGTATTTGGACTGGTTGGAAAGTGAAATGGCATCCTTTTCAGATCCAAACGTGGCCACTGCCAGCAGCGGCCCAAAGGTCTCCTCGGCGAACACGGGCATCTCAGGGGTAACCCCCAGCAGTACGGTGGGTTGGAAAAAAGTCCCTTCCCTACTTCCTCCAACGGCGAGTTCCGCACCCATTTTCAGGGAGTTACGCATCTGATCTTCCAGGTTTTCGGCCAGGTCTTCCCGGGCCAGGACGCCGATGTAGGTTTCCGGGTCCACAGGATCCCCACAATTGAGCTTTTCCACTTCGACCAGCAAGCGGCTGGTAAATTCCGCTGCGATGTCGGTATGGAGCAACAGGCGCTTGCCAGCAATGCAACTCTGTCCGGTATTCTGGAAACGCGCTTCCAGACATGTTTTCAGGGTCTGCTCCAAATCCGCATCCGGGAACACGATCAGCGCATTGCTACCCCCCAGTTCCATGACCATCTTTTTGAGGTGCTCCCCGCTGAGCGCCCCAACCGCTTTGCCAGCCCTCGTACTCCCGGTAAGGGTCACCGCCCTGACCAAGGGGGATGCAATCACCCCGGACACCTGGGATTCTGCGATGTACAGGTTTTGAAAGACCCCCGGAGGAAACCCGGCAGCCTCAAAGAGTTGTTCGATACAGCCCGCACAGCCGCCCACATTGGGGGCGTGTTTCAGCAGGGCTGTATTTCCCGCAGCCAGGGCCGGGACGGCAAAGCGAAACACCTGCCAGAAGGGGTAGTTCCAGGGCATGATGGCCAGGACCGGACCCAGGGGGTCGTAACGGACATAAGAGCTTGAAGCATCGGTATCCACAAAGCGGGGAGCCAGGTGGTTTTCCGCCTCCTCCACATAATACCGGCAAAGCCAGGCGCATTTTTCGATTTCCGCCCGGGCCTGGGTGATGGGTTTTCCCATTTCAGCCGTCATCTCCAGGGAAAGTTCTTCTTTGCGTTCCAACAACAGGGTTCCCAGTTGACCGATCAGGCGCAGACGCCCGGGCAGGGGCTCGCTCCGCCATGTTCTGAAAGCCTTCTCGGCCATATCCAGTTTTTGGTCGAGCGTCCTCTGGTCAATCAGGGGAAATGTTCCCAGGGTTTCGCC
>JAWWDW010000145.1:0-5337 GCA_033719735.1 Robiginitalea sp.
CAGGGAGGAAGCCAGCCGGCTTCCCGCTGCGGCCCCTTTTATGGCTGTAGCCGTCCCGCCACCGGCGATGATGGCCAGGCTCCAGGTCACGACGGGATCCATGCCGGCAAGGGTGGAGACCATCACCGCCGTGCCCGCCAGGGCAGCCAGGGGCATGGAAAGGGAATCGAGCACATTGTCTACCCAGGGGATGAAATACGCAAACAGCTCTACCAGGGTGGCAACCCCCAGGGTGATCAGGGCACTCAGGCTCCCCATCCACTCCCAACTCGGGTTGAGTTCCCACATCCCGGTATGGGCTGCTAGGGACAGGGCGAAGAGGGGCAGGAAGACCCGGAAGCCGGCCGATGCGGCCAGGCCGATCCCCAGGAAAATTGTCAGCATGGTGTCTGCCTGCATTTCGGTGGATTTCCCCTAAAAATAAGTCATTCATCCATCACAAAAAAATCGGAATGGAAGCCTATGAGGTACAGGCGGTTTCGGGCCCGGGTCACCGCTGTATACAACCAGCGCAGGTATTCCCGGTCGGCTTTCCCGGAGAGGTAGGGCTGTTCCACAAAAACCGTTTCCCACTGACCGCCCTGCGCCTTGTGGCAGGTAATCGCATAGGAAAACTTGACCTGCAGGGCATTGAAAAAGGGATTGTTCTTTACTGCCAGGAATTTCTTGTATCCTGAGCGTTCCTGCTGATAATCCTTCATCACCTCCTGATACAGGCGGTTGCTGTCCTCGTAAGAGAGGGATGGGGTTTCCGCCTCCAGGGTGTCCAGGAGCAGTACGGTTTCAAACGGAGGCTGTCCGGGGTAGTCCACCATGCGAACCTTAACCTCGGCAAAACTGAAGCCATAGAGGGATTTAAAGGAAAAGATCTCCAGGATTTCAAGGATGTCCCCGTTGGCGATAAATCCGGCATCCGAGGAGCTCTTCAGCCAGAAATAATTATTCTTGACCACCATCATATAGTCCCCGGTCGCCAGTTGGTTTTCCAGGAAGAGCAAACGGCTGCGGATGTTCTTGTTATACAGGTTGGCCCGCTTGTTGGACCGGACGATTACGGCGGTTTCCTCCTTTCCATTGGTGTCAAAGGCCTCGTTTATGGCATCCTGTATCTCATAGCCGTCGACAAGGCGGATGATATCCGCAAAACCGGAGAGGGAAAACCGGAACTGGGGCGGGGGGTCCAGTTGCAGTTGCTCCCTCAGGCGGGTGGCATTCATCAGGATCCCGGATTCCTGCGACTGCCGGACCACCTCGTCGAGCTCCACCTCCACCACATCTTTTCCGAAGCCCAGGCTTAATTTACCTGCATCCAGGGCCGGACTCAGGGACAATTTGACCGGGGGAAGCTGGGCCGTATCCCCAATCAGCATCAGCTGGCACTTATGGCCGGAGTACACAAAGGTCATCAGGTCGTCCAGGAGGGAACCGCCCTTCCCCCCGGGAGATTCCGTGGGCGCATCCGGTATCATGGATGCCTCATCCACGATAAAAAGGGTATTGCGATGCCGGTTTGGGGCCAGGGTAAATTTGACCCCACCCGAGCGGTCCTTCCTCGGAAAATAGATCTGCCTGTGTATGGTATGTGCCTTGGCCCCCGTATAACCGGACATCACCTTGGCCGCCCTTCCCGTCGGTGCCATCAGCACGGCTTTTTTCCGGATGTGCCAGAGGTTGGTCACAAGGGTCCCCAACAGGGTGGTTTTTCCGGTACCTGCATATCCTTTTAAAAGAAAAACCTCCCCGGTATCACCCCTGGTGATAAAGTCCGAAAGGGCCTTGAGGGCCTCGGTTTGTTTGGGGGTTGGGGTGTGGGGGAATTTTTCGCGTAAATGCCTGTAAAATGCCGGTGCGGAAAGGGATTTCATAGGCTCCCAAAGATAGGGAGGAATTTGGGCCAATCCCTTTCGTGATTAAAAAAAAATTGTAGATTTGTGTTTAACCAAAAGATCAAATTAACACCATCTAAAATGAAAACCATATTCCAAATTGTTCTTTGGATCGTCTGTATCTTCCTGGGATACATGATCTATAAATCCGTTACCGGTCCCATTGAGTTTGATAAAGTCAAAAAAGAGCGATTTGCAGAGGTTATTGACAGGCTTAAGGATATCCGCAATGCGCAGGAGGCCTACAAAACGGTAAACGGCCGCTATGCCAATGATTTCAATGCTCTGGTTTCATTTGTGGATACTGCAAACTACACGATCACCCAGCAGCGCGATTCCTCTTATATGGAATACGATCGCGTCTACCAGATCGACATGCTCAAGGAAGTTACCATCATCGATACCCTCGGCTTTGTAGCGGTTAAGGACTCCCTGTTCAAGAACAGCGACCGCTACAAGCAAATGATGAATGTACCCTATGCACCCAACAACGAGAAATTCACCATGAAGGCAGATATCGTTGAAAAAAGCGGGTACAAAGCCCCGGTATTCGAAGCCAAGGTAGCCAAGTCTGTTATTTTGCACGACCAACCTCAGGACCTGCTCACCCGGGAAAATGCCCAGGTCAGTGTGGAGGAAGTAAACGGAAGCGAAATCAAGGTCGGGTCGCTGACCGAAGTGAGCACCAGCGGAAACTGGCCCCCTATTTATGACAAAAAAGGAGATCAATAAGGACCTGTCAGCGACGGAAAACAGTTATCATAAATTGTCCATTCAGGTAAGCCTGAATGGACTTTCTTTTTGTATCCTGGATACCATTGCCAACGAGCTCTCCCTGAGCCACTCCCTTCCCTTCAAAAGAGCGGTCAGCCCTTTTGACCTCCATCGTGAAATACGGCAGAGTTTCAGGGATGAAGGCGTACTGGATTACAGTTTCTCAGAGGTTATTGCCATCCATCGAAACGCGCTTTTCAGTCTGGTGCCTCTGCCCCTTTTCAACGAAGAGGAACTTCCAAACTACCTGAAGTACAACGCAAAGATCCTGGCCACGGACCATTTGGATTACGACGTTATAGAAGGGCTGGAGACTGTGAACGTCTATGTCCCCTTTGCCGGGGTAAACAATTTTCTCTTTGAGCTGTTCGGCGAATTTGAATTCAAGCACAGCGGCACCGTTTTGCTGGAAACCCTGATCAAACTCCCCAGCAGCCGGCAGGGATCCATCTGTTACCTGCACCTGGCGGAATCCCAGATGGACCTGGCTGTCTTTTCCAGCAAGAAACTGGTATTCTACAATTCCTTTGCCATCAGCAGTCCTGAGGATGCCCTGTATTTCCTTCTTTTTTCCCTGGAGCAGCTGAACCTGGATCCGGAATCCCTCAAACTGAGACTCCTTGGGGAAGTTGCCGAAGATGACCGGCTTTACGAGTTCTGCACGGAGTACTTCGAAAATGTTTCCCTCTTCGTCCCTGCCGATACCACCCTGCCCCTGTCAGGACCCGAAGCAGGCATAGATTTTACCCTGATCAACGCCCTGTGATACGAATCATCTCCGGCATCCACAAGGGCAGGCGTATAAAAGCCCCAAAAGGCCTTCCGGTAAGGCCCACCACAGACCGGGCCAAAGAGTCCCTGTTCAATATCCTGGGACATTCCATTTATTGGGAGGAAGCGACCGTCCTGGACCTGTTTGCCGGCACCGGGAACATCAGTTACGAATGCGCATCCAGGGGGTGTCCCCATGTCGTTGCCGTGGATGCCCACCCGGGATGCACCCGATTCATCCAGAAAACAGCCGAAGCCCTGGAATTGCCCATCCGTACCTATAAGCGGGACGTGCTTACATTTTTAAAACAAAGTGAGGAACCCTTTGACCTGATCTTTGCGGACCCTCCCTACGACATTCCCGAAACGGAGCTCACGGCCCTGGCATCCCTCTGCCTGGAAAGGGGCCTGTTGAAAAAAGGCGGGGTGCTGGTCATTGAACACAGCCCTAAAAAGGATCTCAGTCAGCAAGAAGGATTCACCGAGGTGCGGAAATACGGAAGTTCCGTATTCAGTATTTTCCGGGAAAACATAAAAAAAAGCAGGTCATAAGCCGGATTCTGTTTCCCCCCTGCATTGAAGGGGGTTCCTGTCATTTATCTGGACCACGGGTTGCCCCGTAGTTCGATCCGCCTACCCATCGACTCAGGCGTGCCGCCTTCAGCGCCGACCTACATGGCGTTTCACCGCATAGAGTTTGCCTGATTTCACTACAGCCGAACTGTACTTGCTTTCTGTTGCACTGGTCCTCACCTCACGGTGGACGGGCGTTACCCGCTATGCTGCACTGTGGTGTCCGGACTTTCCTCCCCGGCCTGTTGGCCAGGGCGACAGGCCGACCTGCTTGTTTTCAAAAGTACTTCAATTGTTGATAAAATGAGCAATAGCCGTGCCAAAGTGTCCGGCAATAATGGTTTCGATATGTATATTTGTAAGAAGGCGGTCCTCATTGGCCGCCCTAGCGAAAGATGGAGCCCTTTATCGTGTCAGCCCGGAAGTACCGGCCACAACATTTTGAAGATGTCGTGGGTCAGGAGGCCATTACGCGTACCCTGATGAACGCCATTGAAAACAACCACCTGGCTCAGGCCCTGCTGTTCTGCGGGCCGCGCGGGGTAGGGAAAACCACCTGTGCCCGGATCCTGGCAAAAAAGATAAACGAGGACGGAAGCGAACAGGAAGGTGAAGATTTTGCCTTTAACATCTTCGAACTCGACGCGGCATCCAACAATTCCGTGGACGATATCCGGAACCTGATCGACCAGGTGCGCATCCCACCCCAGGTCGGCAAGTACAAGGTGTACATCATAGACGAGGTGCACATGCTTTCACAGGCAGCGTTCAATGCCTTCCTGAAAACCCTGGAAGAACCCCCGAAGCACGCCATTTTCATCCTGGCCACCACCGAAAAGCACAAAATCATCCCCACCATCCTCTCCCGCTGCCAGATCTTTGATTTCAAGCGTATCTCGGTCCGGGACGCGGTAACATACCTGAAATACATCGCGGAGCAACAGGGGATCGATGTGGAGGAAGACGCCCTGCATATCATCGCACAGAAGGCGGATGGTGCCATGCGGGATGCCCTGTCCATCTTTGACAGGGTCGTCAGCTTTGCCGGAAAAAAAATCAGCAGGAAGGCGGTTGCTGAAAACCTCAATGTGCTGGATGTGGATGCATATTTCCACACCACCGACCTGATCCTCAAGAACGACATTCCAGGGTTGCTGCTTTATTTCAATCAAATCCTCAGTTCCGGCTTTGAAGGCCATCATTTCATCAATGGCCTCGCCTCCCATTTCAGGGACCTCATGGTCTGCCGGGACACCCAAACGGTGGCCCTGCTCGATGCCAGTGAGACTGTCAAGAAGCGCTACCTGGAACAGTCCGGGAAAATGGATTCGGA
>JAWWDW010000146.1:0-5317 GCA_033719735.1 Robiginitalea sp.
ATCAGGGCGCACGCGCCCTGGATGTGGCCCTGAGGGTCATTGATGCCTTTGGACCCCCGAAAAACCGCTGATCTTAAAACCTGTAAACTATCTGAACCATGATAAAACATATAGCCGTTATCGGCGCCGGAACCATGGGAAATGGGATTGCCCATGTTTTTGCCCAGAAAGATTACGACGTACACCTGGTGGACATTTCTGAGGACAGCCTTCAGAAGGGAATGGCCACCATAGAGAAAAACCTGCAGCGCATGGTCCAAAAGGAGAAGATCGAAGCGGCCCGTGTGGGCCACATCCTCGGCAACATCACCACCTCCACCGACCTTCCGAAGGCGGTAGCAGATGCAGATTTGGTCGTGGAGGCGGCCACCGAAAACAGGGACCTGAAAAAGAAGATTTTCAGGGACCTCGATGCCCACTGTCCTGAGAAAACCATCCTGGCTACCAATACCTCTTCCATCTCCATTACGGAAATCGCCGCCGTCACAAAACGCCCGGCTAAGGTGATCGGGATGCATTTCATGAATCCCGTCCCGATCATGAAACTCGTGGAAGTCATCCGCGGTTACAGCACCAGCGATTCCGTCACTCAAAAAATCCTGGACCTCTCCCGGGATCTCGGCAAAACACCCACGGAGGTAAATGACTATCCGGGGTTCGTCGCAAACCGCATCCTGATGCCTATGATCAATGAAGCCATAGAAAGCCTTTTCCACGGGGTTGCCGGAGTGCCCGAAATCGACACCGTGATGAAACTGGGGATGGGCCATCCAATGGGCCCACTGCAACTGGCCGACTTTATCGGACTGGATGTTTGCCTCTCCATCCTGGAAGTCCTATACGACGGGTTGAAGAACCCGAAATACGCACCCTGCCCCCTGCTGGTAAAAATGGTCACCGCAGGGAAGCTTGGCGTCAAATCCGGAGAAGGGTTTTACGACTACTCCGAATCCCGGAAGGCAGAAGTCGTATCTGCCCAGTTCCGTTAAAACCCCCAGGGCTGCGGTAGCGCCCGGATCGGTTCCCTGGCGGGAGCCGGATATCTGCTGCATGCCCTGGAATCCATTAATTAAAAGCGTAGTATGAATATTGCCGAAAACCTGAAAAGAATTGCGAACTCCCTGCCGCCCCAGGTGCACCTGGTCGCCGTTTCCAAAACCAAGAGCGAATCGGAAATCATGGAGGCCTATGAGGCAGGGCAACGCATTTTCGGGGAAAACAAAATTCAGGAAATGGTCTCCAAATGGGAAAACCTTCCCAAGGACATACAGTGGCACATGATCGGGCATGTTCAGCGGAACAAGGTCAAATACATGGCCGGTTTCGTAAGCCTGATTCAGGGGGTGGACAGCCTGCGCCTGCTGAGGGAAATAAACAAGCGGGCCGCACAGAACAGGCGGGTTATCGACTGCCTCTTACAGGTACACATCGCCCGGGAATCT
Organism: Robiginitalea sp.; assembly: GCA_033719735.1. Taxonomy (GTDB): domain Bacteria; phylum Bacteroidota; class Bacteroidia; order Flavobacteriales; family Flavobacteriaceae; genus Robiginitalea. The sequence goes on from JAWWDW010000146.1 coordinate 1,443, forward strand.
ACCAAATTTGGGTTTGACCAGGAGGAAATCAAAAGCCTGCTACAGGATGGAACACTTTCAGAACTTGACCATGTCCGGATCCGGGGCCTGATGGGCATGGCCACTTTTACCGAAGACATGCAGCAGGTTCGCTCCGAATTCAGGGACCTGAAATCCCTGTACGACGAGGTGCGCACTATGCTGGAAGGGGTGGACATCCTTTCCATGGGCATGAGCGGGGATTATACCGTTGCCATTGAGGAAGGCAGTACCATGGTCCGCATTGGAAGCAGTATCTTTGGGCTCAGGGAATGTCAATTGAATCGCTAGCGAACGCATGTATTCCGTACTCGATATAGAAACCACCGGTGGCAAATTCAATGAAGAGGCCATCACGGAAATCGCCATCCATCGCTTTGACGGGCACCGGGTGGTGGATTCCCTTATCAGTCTGGTCAACCCGGAGCGGGATATTCAGCCCTATGTCCAGAAACTGACGGGCATTACACCCAAAATGGTTCGGACCGCCCCAAAGTTCTACCAGTTGGCCAAGCGCATTGTGGAGATCACCGAAGGCAGTGTGCTGGTGGCCCACAATGCCCAGTTTGACTACCGCATCCTGAGGACGGAATTTCGCAGGCTGGGCTATGAATTCGAACGAAGGACCCTTTGTACCGTCGACCTTTCCAAACGACTGATCCCAGAAGCAGAATCCCACAGCCTGGGCAAACTGGTCAAGTCCCTGGGGATCCCGGTCAACAACCGCCACCGTGCCAACGGGGATGCACTTGCAACCCTGAAGCTGTTCCAGGTGCTGATGGACCGGGATACGGAAAAGGAAATCCTCAGGGAGGTGGTCCGGGCCGAGCAACACGGGGAACTTTCCTCCCGGCAATTGCGACTTGTCGAATCCGTCCCTTCGGAAACGGGAGTCTATTATCTCTTCAACCGGGATGAGCAACTGATCTACCTGGGAAGCAGCGGCGACATGCAGGCAGCGGTCAACCGGCATTTTACCCGTCAGGACAAACTGGCGCGCAGCCTGAGAAAGGAAACCCGGGAGGTGCAGTTCGAAAGGACCGGAGGGGAGCTGATGGCACGGCTTAAAGCCTTTGTCGAAACCCTCGGGAACACGCCCATGTACAACAAACGCCCCAAAACCCGCCCGGTAGGTACCCCACAGGAAATCCGCGTGAACGGAAACCCGTACCGCCTCAGTGACCAGAACCTGTTGCTGGTAGACCGTGGACGCAACAGCGGGGAGCGTTCCGCCATATGGTTGCAGGGGACCCAGGTCAGGGGTATGGGATACTATTCACTCAACCACCAAATCAATAATATTCATATCTTAGAAACACTCCTGACCCCTCTGGACCATTACGAGGGGGCCCTGGAGGTGGTATCCGCCTATACCGAGGAGCGAAATATCCTGAAGGCGATTGAACTTTAAGCATGCGCGTTGACTAAAAAGGAAGGGAAAAAGGACTGGAAAGGTCTCCTGCATGAGATCATCTACGAGGCAGACACCCCTATGGGGAAATGGTTCGACCTCATCCTGGTCCTTGTGATCCTGATCAGCGTGGTTCTGGTGATGCTCGAGAGTGTGGATGAAATCGATGCCAAGTACCACGCACAACTCCTGGCTTTTGAATGGGTGGTAACGATCTTCTTTACCATCGAATACATCGCCCGGATTATCTGTATCCGCAAGCCTTCCACGTATATCTTCAGCTTTTATGGGATTATCGATTTCCTGTCGACCATCCCCCTCTACCTCTCCTATATCATTGCCGGCTCCCAGGTCTTCCTGGCGGTAAGGGCCTTCCGCTTGCTGCGGATCTTCAGGATCCTCAAACTCGTGCAATTCATCGGGGAGGCCTCCCAACTGGGAAAAGCACTCAAGGCCAGCCGGGCCAAAATCGCCGTCTTCATCTATGTGGTACTGATCCTGTCGGTGATCCTGGGAACCGTGATGTACCTGATCGAAAGCGATGAAGCCGGGTTCACCAGCATCCCGCGGAGCATCTACTGGACCATCGTGACCCTGACCACCGTCGGATACGGGGATATCGCCCCCCAGACCAGTGTCGGGCAATTCATTGCCACCCTGGTGATGATCCTCGGTTACGGGATCATTGCAGTGCCTACCGGCATCGTAACGGTGGAATTTGCGAAGCACGAGAAGGACTCCAAAACCGATGTGGAGGGCGCATGGGTCCATATCAATACACAATCCTGCCCAAACTGCTCTGTGGAAGGGCATCGGGACGATGCAAAATATTGCTATGAATGCGGAGAACCGCTGAAATGAAAAACTTCCTCGTTTCGATTTCGGGACCCACCGGGATCGGTAAGACCGATTGGGCCATCCGCCTGGCCCGGCATTACAAAACCGAGGTCCTCTCAGTAGACTCCCGTCAGTTTTACCAGGAAATGCGCATAGGTACGGCCGTTCCCACCCCGGAAGAACTTCAGGCAGTACCCCACCACTTCATCCAGCACAAATCCATTCATGAGCCATACTCCGTGGGGGATTTCAGGCGGGAGGCCCTGGAGCGGATCCGGGAGCTGTTCCGCCACCACAGGCTGGTGATCCTGGCCGGGGGCAGCGGACTCTACCTGGATGCCATCACCAGGGGGTTGGATGAATTCCCAACGGTTGACCCGGCTATCCGCCAGGAGCTGATACGGGATTTTGAGAAGTCCGGAATCACTCCCTTACAGAACGTACTGGCCGAAAAGGATCCGGAATACCACGCCCGTGTGGACCTCAGCAACCCCCACCGGCTGATCCGGGCCCTGGAGATATGCCTGGGTACCGGCAAGCCCTACAGTTCTTTTCTGGGCAACAGGAAAGCCCCGGATTTCTTTATGCATATCCCCCTGGGTCTGAAGGCTCCCAGGGAGGTCGTATACGAGCGGATCAATGCCCGGGTGGAACAGATGATGGAGTCGGGGCTTTTGGAGGAAGCAAGGGCCCTTTTTCCCTACCGGGACCTGAGTGCCCTGCAGACGGTGGGATACCAGGAACTGTTCGCTTACTTCGAGGGTACCATGGATTTGGAAACTGCGGTGTCAGAGATTGCTAAAAATACGCGCCGCTTCGCCAAAAGGCAGGGTACGTGGTTGCGCAGGGACCCGGACATCCACTGGATCCCCCATGATGCCCCCACAGCGGAGGCGATCCGATATCTCGATGCAAAAATGGAAGCTGAAAGCCATGGGGATGCCTGATAACATATTTTATGTCATGGGGGTTTCCGGGTGTGGGAAGACCACCCTCGGACAGCTACTTTCCAGGCAGCTGGGGATCCCCTTCTTCGACGGGGATGACTTCCACCCCCCTGAGAACATTCAGAAAATGGCCGGGGGAACGCCCCTGGAAGACAGGGACAGGGAGGGTTGGCTGCTCCGCCTGAACGAACTTGCCAGAAATCATAAAGACACGGGGGCCGTCATTGCCTGTTCCGCATTGAAAGAGGCGTACCGGAAGGTATTGGCACGGGGACTGGACCAACAGGTTCGGTGGATTTACCTGCATGGCACTTACGAAGAACTGCACAATAGGATGACACAACGAAAAGGCCATTTTATGCCAGCCGGGCTGCTGGAATCCCAGTTCGAGACGCTGGAGCCCCCTGCCTATGGCATCCACATCCCGGTGGCACTGCCCCCGGACCAGGCACTCCGGAAGATTATGGAAGAACTCGGGGGTTTATCCCCTTAGGGAAGCCCTCCTAGGAATTCGATTTCTCGGAATCTGATTTTACGACCAGGCGGAAGCCTTCCCCATGGATGTTGAGGATCTCAACGGAATCATCCCTTTTGAGATACTTTCGGAGCTTCGCAATATAGACATCCATGCTGCGGGAGGTAAAGTAATTGTCATCCCTCCA
>JAWWDW010000147.1:0-5272 GCA_033719735.1 Robiginitalea sp.
ACAACGGCAAACCCGAGGATAAGGTAGAGCTCCGGTTGGCGGTCAACGCCGGCTCCATCATGGAAACGGAACGCCAGCTCGGGCTGGCGCACTTCATGGAGCACATGAATTTCAACGGCACCAAAAACTTCGAAAAGAACGACCTGGTGGATTACCTGCAGAGCATCGGGGTGAAATTCGGGGCAGATTTGAATGCCTATACCAGTTTTGATGAAACGGTCTACATCCTGCCCATCCCCAGTGATGACCCTGAAAAACTGGAAAAGGGATTTCAAATCCTGGAAGACTGGGCACACAACACCACCCTGTCCGAAGAGGCGATTGACGGGGAACGGGGCGTGGTTTTAGAAGAACTCCGGTTGCGGCTGGGGGCCGAGGAGCGCATGCAAAAGGTAACCCTGCCCAAGATCATGTACGGTTCAAAATATGCAGACCGGCTTCCGATTGGCACCAAGGAAAATCTGGAGAACTTTACCTATGACGACGTCCGGGATTACTACAATACCTGGTACCGACCGGACTTGATGGCCGTTATCGCAGTTGGGGATCTGGATGTGGCCACCATGGAATCCAAGATAAAGGAACATTTTTCCGGGATTGAAAAACCGGCCAGCCCGGCAAAACGGGAAGCCTACGAGCTGCCGAATCACGAAGAAACCCTGATTGCGATTGCGTCGGATAAGGAGGCGGCCTTCAGTCAGGTGCGCGTACTCTACAAAGACCCTTTTAACGCGCCCGAGGTCAAAACGGTCAATGACTTTAGGGAAAGGCTGGTAAAAAATATGTTCTCCACCATGATCAACAACCGCCTGGAGGAACTTCGAAACAGCGCCAACCCTCCGTTTGTCTTTGGTTTTTCGTATTACGGTGGGACGTTGGCCCGGACCAAAAACGCCTACCAGTCCTTTGCCCAGGTAAGTCCTGAAGGACAGATGGCAGGGCTCAAAGCCATTTTAGAAGAAAATGAACGGGTGAAGCGCTACGGGTTTCAGGAAGCCGAATTTGAACGCGCCAAAAAAAGCCTGTTGGCCAGGCTCGAAAAAGAGTACAACGACCGCGATAAGATCGAGAGCAACCGCCTGGTCGGCCAGTACATTTACCACTACCTGGAGCAAAACCCTATTCCCGGAATCGCCTGGGAATACGATATGACCAAACGCCTGCTTCCCACCATTCAACTGGAAGAGGTTAGCGCACTTATCAAAGGCTTCCTGCACGATGACAACCGCGTTATCGTGATCACGGGACCGGAAAAGGAAGGCCTTCAGCGGGTAACCGAGGCAGAGGTGCGGACCTTGCTGGAAACGATCAAAACCGCAGAGATCACCCCTTATCAGGATAAGGCGGTACGGTCAGAATTAATAGAATCGATGCCCGCCCCCGGCAGTATCACATCCTCGCAAACCCATCCGGAACTGGGGATCACCACCCTCACCCTTAGTAACGGGGCCAGGGTCAGCTACAAGAAAACAGACTTCAAAAATGACGAAGTGCTTTTTCAGGCGTACAGCCCGGGGGGTACCAGCCTGTACAGTGATGATGAATACATCGCCACCGCTTTTGCCAATAACGGCCTTTCAGAAGCAGGGATAGGGGGGCTCTCCCTTACCGACATGAACAAATTCATGAGCGGGAAGATCGCACGGGTGTCCCCCAGGATCGGTTCGTATAGCGAAAACCTCGATGGTTCAGCCGCTCCCAAGGATCTGGAGACCCTCTTCCAGATGGTCTACCTCTATTTTACCTCCCTCAACAAGGACCAGGAGGCTTATAATTCCTTTATCACGAAGCAAAAGAGCTTTTTGGGCAACCTGATGGCCAACCCCCAGTTTTACTTTCAGGACCAATTGGGAAAAATCAGGAATGAAGGAAACCCGAGGTATGTCGGCTTTCCAACTGCCGAAAAAATGGATGCAGCCGATTATGACCTGGCCTATGAAAAATACCAGGAGCGCTTTGCAGATGCCGGAGATTTCCACTTCTACTTTGTAGGGAATATCGATGAAGCCCAATTGAAACAGTATGCATCTGCCTATCTCGCATCCCTCCCGGGTAAAAACAGCAACGAGACGTATGTGCCTGCGGAATTCAGGAGGAAAGACGCCTATCAGAAGTACGTTATCGAAAGGGGAAGCGATCCCAAGAGCAACGTCACTATTATCTGGGAAGAAGAGATCCCTTTTGATACCGATACTGAAATGGCCGTCAAAGCCCTGGGAGAAGTGCTGACCATTAAACTCATCGAAAAACTCCGGGAAGAAGAAGGCGGTGTATACGGGGTGGGTGCCCGGGGGAACCTGAGCAAAATATCGTATTCAAACCTGACCTTTACCATCTCATTCCCCTGCGGCCCCGAGAACGTCGACAAGCTGGTGGCCGCAGCCCTGGGCGAGGTGGAAAAGATCAAGAAGGAGGGTGTTACCCCTCAGGACATGGCCAAGGTCAAGGAAACCTATCGGGTACAACACAAGGAAAACATGAAAACAAACAGGTTCTGGATTACCAATATGCTGCAGGCAGACCAGCAGGATCGCAACCTGGAAAGCATGATGGAGCTCGAGGCCAAACTCGACACCCTGAGTTCCGAGGATATCCAGAAGGTGGCCCAGACCTATTTGGACGAAAACTATTTCCTGGGGATCCTGATGCCTGAAACGGAATAACTACTACCGGCCGGAGCGGCTAACAGGAAACAGTAAAGCCAAAAAAACCTCCCCTTCCGGGGAGGCCAATGGCTCAGGAAACTATCTTAAGTCAGATCCCAAAGATTACTGAGAACAAAAGAAGCATGTAAATCGGCGTTGCCTTCACAAAGACCTTCAGAAGGTCGACCGCCTTTTGTTCTCATTCATTTTCAGCGTGTCTCGTAAAAGAGTGCTTAATCGAATGGAAAGCCGGTTACCACACGGAAGACGAAGGCGTAGAGCACCACGGTAAACATCACGAAGCTGAACCAGGCAAAAAACTTAAAAAAGTTTCGGGTTATAAAGTGTCCCAGGTTTACAAAGGCTTCCCGATAGATATCCCGGACAAGTAGGATTGTTTTCATCACAACAGATTTACGAGTTAATTCTGGTGCTAAGTTCCATTGAATTCCCGGAGTTGGGATCGAAAATGGATCGGGGTCTCTTTTCTTCGGACCAAATGCAAATCAAAGGATGAATAACCCAAAAAAGAAGCATTTCATGGATGTGCCGGATATTTTGATCGCTCGATAAACCGCAACTATTCCCAGCAAAAGGTTTGGGTTTGAACTTCCAGTTCACCCAAATCAAGGCGATCTGGCCGGGCCTAAACGTATCTGGAAGCATTCAGGTAAAAACCTTATCGCCTTTCAAACCATGTATTCCGCACCCTGCGGTTGGAAATCAGTACGCCTGTGATCCGGCCGGCTGTGTCGCGCTATAGCACTTTGGCACCAAACGTATCCCCCTGACTCAAATCGCCAGTGTCATACCCCTTTTTGAACCAGCGCATGCGCTGCTCGGAGGTACCGTGGGTAAACGAGTCCGGGATCACCCTTCCCATGGACTCCCGCTGCAGGCGGTCATCCCCGATGGCGTTGGCCGCGTTGAGTGCCTCCATCAGGTCCTCGGCGTTCAGATCTTCCAGGCCGGACATCTGCTCGGCGTAATGGGCCCAGACCCCGGCAAGGAAATCTGCCTGCAGTTCCAGGCGCACCGAATATTTGTTGTATTCGGTCTGGGAGAGCTGGCCGCGTAATTGAGCCATCTGGTCGGTGATCCCCATCAGGTTTTGAATGTGGTGGCCCACTTCATGGGCGATCACATAGGCCTGGGCAAAATCCCCGGGGGCGTTCATCTTCCGTTCCATCTCATCGAAAAAACTCACGTCCAGGTAGAGCTTTTCATCACCCGGGCAATAAAAAGGACCGGTGGCGCTGGAGGCATACCCGCAGGCTGATGCTACTGTACCGTTGAACAACACCAGGGTCGGCTGCCGGTAATTGTCGATCAGTTGCCGCCATACATCCTCGGTGCTGGCCAGGACGATGGAACTGAAATCTGCCATCTCATTTGCTTCTGAGGTCTGCTCAATGGGGGTTGTGGCCACTCCCGTACTGCCACCCCCTGTGATAAAGCTAAGAGGATTGGTCCCCGTAACAAGCGCCAGCACCAACAGGATTCCAATGATGATCAAGCCCGTTTTGGAAAACAACAACCTGATCAGGGTGCCAATCAGTAAAGGGTTAAACCCCCTGCCGCCCATGGACGGGCCCCGCTGGCCCCTGCGGTCTTCGACATTGGAACTACGCCGGCTTTGTTTCCATTTCATGCTACATGGAATTTTTGTTTCTGCATTTGAAAATACGGTATTTATCTAAGTTTCGGGAGTTTGCCGGGAAAAAATCTACCCGAAAAAAGCGATCATTCACCAAAACCTTTAAATGGGAATCTTTCCGCCAAAAAAGTCATGCGCATTCGTGGATGGGTGCCATCTCCATGCAGAATTATATTTTCCGTATCTTGAGTAGAAGGAATTTCCAACCAGCACCCATGTTTCGCTTTTTCCGACAACTACGCCATAAACTGCGCGCTGAAAAGAATATCCACAGGTATCTGTTGTATGCCCTTGGGGAAATCGTCCTGGTGGTCCTGGGAATCCTGATTGCCATCCAGATCGACGGGATGAACGAAGCCCGAAAGCTAAAGCAAGTGGAAATCGACAGTCTTTCCGAAATCCTGACCGGCCTGGAAGATACCCTCGATGAAGTGGAACTGGCCCTGGAGCAGGATCGAAGGTACCGGGATTGCAATTACAAAATCCTGGATTACATGGACAACCGCAAACCATACGATAAAAGCCTGGATACTTGTTTTGGCGTCTATTACTGGTCTCCTACCGTGCAGCTCACTACTTCGGCCTATGAACAGCTAAAGTTGCGGGGGCTTGAAATCATTTCAAACGAATCGCTCAGGAAAGACCTGACCGAATTGTTCGATACCCGCTTCGATGTGCTTAAATCCGAAGTGGAGCTATGGGATTCCCAATTGCTGTTGTCCACTTTATACCCACTCCACACGAACCACTTTCGTAAGTACTTCCCTGCCGAATGGCAGATCTACGAGGATGAATTTGCCAAACCCGTGGATTATGAAGGCCTGCTTGACAACCAGCAATTCAAGAATGTCCTGGCGGAGATCATTTCCCTTCGGAACTGGAGTGTCAAGACCAATGAGGTACTCGAAAATGAGATTCAGGTACTCATAGGTAAAATAAAAGCGGAACTGAAGCATCTTAAGGGGGAACC
>JAWWDW010000148.1:0-5271 GCA_033719735.1 Robiginitalea sp.
AACCGAAAATGGTGTGGAAATTTCAGTCCGGGATAACGGTGGGGGTATCCCAGAGTCCATCCGTGACAAGATCTTCCAGCCCTTCTTTACCACCAAACCCACCGGGGAGGGCACCGGGCTGGGGCTAAGCCTGAGTTATGACATTGTGACCAAGGGGCATGGGGGAACTCTTGAAGTTACTTCTCAAGAGAGCAAAGGCACAACCTTTATAGTACGACTCCCGGAATCATAGAAAGAACGCTTATATTTAAGATGATGAAAATACTGGTAGTAGACGACGAACGCGATGTACAGATCCTCTTCCAACAGCGGTTCCGCAAGGAGATCCGCCGGGGGGACCTGGATTTCCACTTTGCCTTTTCTGGAGAAGAGGCCCTGGAGGTCATGAATGAAATGCAGCAGAAAGCGGTGCTGATCCTCTCCGATATCAACATGCCGGGGATGAGTGGCCTGCAGTTACTCGAAAAGATCCGTCAGGATTTCGACAACCCGCCCCCTGTAGTGATGATGATCACCGCCTACGGGGATGACCAGAACCGAAATGCAGCGAACCGGCTTGGGGCAGACGATTTCCTTACCAAACCTCTGGATTTTAATTTACTAAAGGAAAAACTAACAACCCTGAACTGATGGCCAAGATACTGGTGGTGGATGACGAAACGGACCTGGAAGTACTCATCAAGCAGAAATTCCGCAAACAGATCCGAAACAATGAATACGAATTCGTTTTTGCCTATAATGGCCGGCAAGCCCTGGAAACCCTGGAGCAGGAGCCTGAGGTGGACCTGGTCCTGAGCGATATCAACATGCCTGAGATGGATGGCCTTACCCTGCTTTCCAGGCTACACGAGGTCAACCCACTCCTTAAGGCGGTCATCGTATCTGCCTACGGGGATATGGACAACATCCGGACGGCTATGAACCGGGGGGCCTTCGATTTTGTCACCAAGCCGATCAATTTTGAGGACCTGACCATTACCATGGAAAAGACGCTGGAGCATGTCCGCCAAATAAGGGATACCCTGAGGGCAGTGAAAGAGAACAACATCCTCAGGATGTATGTGGATGAGAACGTCCTGAGCTTTATGGGGGGGCAGGAATACGAATCCAAGATTACCGCCAGCGAACAAATTGAGGCCACCGTAATGTTTGTCGACCTGTGTGACTTTACCTCGATTAGCGAACAGGCGCCGCCTCAGCAGGTGGTGCGTATGCTCAACAGGTATTTTGACACCATCGTACAGGAAATCATCTCACATGATGGCTATGTGGACAAATTCATAGGGGATGCCGTTATGGCGGTTTTCCGACGGGAATACCACCTGGACCGGGCCATCGATGCTGCCCTGGCCATCCGGGAGGCAATCACGAAACTGCCCGAGGAGGAAGGAACAAACCATTACCGGCCCATGGTATCCATCGGCATCAAAAGCGGGGAGATGGTTTCCGGGAACATTGGTTCGGCCAGCCTGAAACGCCTGGATTATACCGTCATCGGGGATACAGTGAATGTCGCTGCCAGGCTCCAGGACAAGGCTGGCGCCAACCAGATCCTGATTTCCGAGCCCTGTTATCAGCAGGTAAAAGAGTCTTTTAAATGCAACCCTTTGGGTGAAGTTACCCTTAAGAACAAGGCGGAAGCGGTCCGGGTCTTTGAAGTGCTGGAGTAAGTCCCTGAATCGATAATGCATGGATGCTGCAGTCTGAGAGATTACTTTTATACCGGGGGGCTCCCCCGAAATGCCAATTCCATTCCGATAATTCCGTCCTGCTAACTTTCAGGACCCATACCAATACATTGAGAAAGGTGTCGTTTTAAAAGCATCGGCAGTATTTGGACCCCTGCTGAGGTAATCGGGAGCCAGGGCAGATCACTTTATAACTGCATAACTGCCCACTGCCCTCGCCCGACGAAGCCAGTGGGTCCTAGGCGGGACTGCCTACTGCCCACTTTATAAATGCAAAACCCCGAAGTAAGCTAGGCGCTACTTCGGGGATCGCACTAATACTACTAAGATATAAGGCTTATCGCAAACGGTCCACAGATTTTACAAGATCCTCATCCCGCTTGATGGCCTTATTGGCCAGCACTAGGAAAACGATAGAAAAAATGGGGATGAGCATCCCAATACCCTTCTCAGAGGCCATGGCCTCTCCGGATATGCTTAGGGACCGGTAAACGAAAAATCCTAGTAAAAAAAGGTTCAATAAGATGTTGAATCGATTCAACACAAATTGCTGTTTCCTGTCTTTAAAACGCAGGATGGCAATCACTGCCAGAAGGGCCGAGCCATAAAAGGCTGCGGATACCCAGATTTCCTGCCGCGCATAAACGGCCTCCCCTCCCCCATCCGTCCACAGGTGGACCCAGTAAGGTAAGATCCCGGTCAAAATGGCCACGATCAGAAGGTAAATCGTTTGAATGCGCTGGATCATAAATCGTTTTTGTTACCGGATGCAAAAATAACTGTTTTTGAACTTTTAGCATCCTATCAGCCAAAGATTCTGACTGATATTATAAGAGAGGCCATGACACTGGGATCCAAAAGGCCTTCCTTTCGAAATTACCGGGTAAAACGGGATATGTGGAAAAATATTCGTATCATTGTGGCGTTATTCGTTATAACACTTCCCACTCAGGGAGTTCGTTCCCAAGCGATATCCAAATAACACTTCTTCTTTTTTATTGACAAAAGGATCGTACCAATAACTTATTATTTTTTACAGTATACATGTTTGAGATTTCCGAATTAAAGGCCAAGAAGCTTCCTGAGCTTCAGGACATCGCCAAAAACCTGAATGTCCCCAAATACAGAAGCCTTAAAAAACTCGACCTGGTCTATCAAATCCTCGATTTGCAGGCCAGTAACCCGCAGGCCGTCAAAGAACAGGTTGCGGATTCCAAAGAACCCGAAACACCCAAAGCGGCGCAGTCTGACAAGGACACACCCACAACATCCGAATCCACCAGAAAACCCTCCGCCAGAAAACCTTCCACCAGGAAACCCTCCTCCAACGGCCAGGAAAAGTCCGAGGAAAAGGACACTGGTTCCAGGGGGCGGAAAACGCGTGAGACCTCTGGAAAAAGGGAACACAGCAAAGACTCCCATTCCCACAAGGGCCAGCACCGTAAAAAGGAACACACGGGCCGCAGTGGCGGGCAGGACAAAAAAAGCAGCAACTACGACAAGGAGTTGAAAAACAAATACAAGCAGCCCGAATACGAATTCGACAGCATTATCGAAAGCGAGGGCGTCCTGGATATCATGTCCGACGGATACGGCTTTTTGCGCTCCTCGGACTACAACTATCTCTCCTCCCCGGATGACATTTATGTATCCCAGTCCCAGATCCGCCTGTTCGGCCTGAAGACCGGAGATACCGTTCTTGGAAATGTCCGGCCACCAAAAGAAGGTGAAAAATACTTTCCCCTGATCAAGGTGAATAAAATTAACGGGATCGACCCCGAGGTTGTTCGGGACCGGGTAGCTTTCGAGCACCTTACCCCCCTGTTCCCCAGGGAAAAATTCAAACTGGCCGAACGGCAAAGCAGCATTTCCACGAGGATCATCGACCTGTTTGCCCCCATCGGAAAAGGACAGCGCGGTATGATCGTCTCCCAGCCAAAAACGGGTAAGACGATGTTGCTCAAGGACATCGCAAACGCCATTGCGGCGAACCACCCGGAGGTGTATCAGATCATCCTTTTGATCGACGAGCGCCCGGAAGAGGTGACCGACATGCAGCGCAACGTCCGCGGAGAAGTAGTGGCCTCCACTTTTGACAAAGAAGCCACCGAACACGTGCGGGTTGCGAATATCGTACTCGAAAAGGCCAAGCGCCTGACGGAATGCGGACACGATGTGGTCATCCTGCTGGATTCCATTACACGCCTGGCGCGAGCCTACAACACCGTCCAACCGGCCTCCGGAAAAGTATTGTCCGGTGGGGTGGACGCCAACGCCCTGCACAAACCCAAACGGTTCTTCGGGGCAGCGCGGAATATCGAAAACGGGGGATCCCTGACGATCATCGCAACAGCCCTGACCGAAACCGGTTCAAAAATGGACGAGGTGATCTTCGAGGAATTCAAAGGTACTGGTAACATGGAATTGCAGCTGGACCGCCGCATCTCGAACCGACGGATCTTCCCGGCCATCGACCTGGTGGCCTCAAGTACCCGGAGGGACGACCTGCTGCTGGACGATACCACGCTTCAGCGGATGTGGATCCTGCGCAAATACCTGGCAGACATGAATCCGATCGAGGCCATGGAATTCATGGAGCAACGCATCAAACAAAGCCGTTCCAACGAGGAATTCCTGATGACCATGAACGAATAGGGATTATATTTCCCTCAACGTTAAAACCCGGCTTTCTGGCCGGGTTTTTATTTGGGAAACGATTGCTCGCTAACTTCTTTGGAGGGGGTTTGGTACCCTTATTATAACCTTTGCTGCCGCGGGCAGCGAAAGAAACCGACAAAAAAACCCCGGGGAGTCCCCGGGGCAATTTTGTAATCCTGTATCAGACGGACTAAAGGGAAGCCACCTGCCTGGTGAGCTTGCTCTTCAGGTTGGCCGCCTTGTTGGAATGGATGATATTCCGTTTGGACAGCTTGTCGATCATGCTGACCACTGAAGGCAATAATGCTTCGGCTTTCTTCTTGTCCGTTTCATTGCGCAGTTTCTTGATCGCATTGCGGGTGGTCTTGTGCTGGTACCTGTTCCGCAGGCGTACTGCTTCGTTCCTTCTGATGCGCTTCAACGCTGATTTATGATTTGCCATAAATGTCTTTCTTAATTCAGGTCTTTGTAGCCCGTAGGGGAATCGAACCCCTGTTACCAGGATGAAAACCTGGCGTCCTAACCCCTAGACGAACGGGCCAAAGGCCAGAAGCTTAAATCGCTCCTAATTAGGCAGGTGCAAAAATACAATTATTTTTTACTAGCGCAACAACTCCTGCGCTTTTTTTCGCCTTAATATGCCTTGGCAAACAGAACCCGATACGGGGAAGGTTTGCCAGTGAGAATGCACTTTCCGGGATCTTCCACAGGATTCAGGGGGATACACCGGATCGTTGCCTTGGTCTCTTCCTTGATCCGCTCTTCCGTCTGGTCTGTTCCATCCCAGTGGGCCGATAAAAAGCCCCCTTTGGTTTCCAGCACCTTTTTGAAGTCCTCGTAGGTGTCCACCTCCGTTATATGGGAATCCCTGAAATCGGCAGCCTTGCGGTAGATATTTTCCTGAATTTCCTCCAGGAGACCGGCA
>JAWWDW010000149.1:0-5237 GCA_033719735.1 Robiginitalea sp.
AACGCAACTTCCAGGGGCTGCTTAGCAGTTTCTGGTGGTCTGCTGTCACCATGACCACCGTTGGGTACGGAGATAAGGTGCCGATCTCCAACCTCGGGCGCTTCATAGCCTTCCTCTGGATGTTATGTTCCATTATCATCATCTCCATATTTACGGCAAGTATCACCTCGGGCCTTACGGTTCAGCGAATGGCCGCCACTGATCTGTCTGTGAATACCTTCAGCCGGGAACCGGTAGGGACGGTGGAAGCTTCTGCATCGGTAGCATACCTGAAGGACAATTTCTACCGGAACCTTACAATCTATCCCGATCTGCGGGACGGATTGAAGGCCATGGAGGCGGGGGAGGTAAGCTATTTTGTATACGACGAGCCCTGGCTTGTTCACCAAATCCACAACAACCCGGACTTCTCGGAGATGGATATCCTGCAAGTTCGTTTTCATAGGCAACTCTACGCGATGCCCTTCAACCAGCACATGCCCCCTTCCCTTAAGCGCAGGATATCCTACCTGCTCTTAAGGCTGCAGGAAACCAGGGACTGGGAAGTGCTTTTGAACGAATACCAGCTGAAATTATACTGACGCGGTTCCCGAAGGGAGTTCCAGAAGGCATGATCCTGTTGCCTTGCAGCCACTGCCCCCCGTACAGGAGTCGACGGTTCACAGTAGCAGTTTGTAGTCCATTAGCTCGAGCCTGGACTTCCTGACCTCTGCGAGAAGTTCCTCTGTCAACTGCCAACTGCCTACTCTTCCACCCGTTCCTCTCCATAGGCCTCTTCCCGAAGCTCAAATTCCTCGTCGAGTTCATCGAGGAGCGTAGCGGGTTTACGTTTATCGCGGACCAGGGCCCAGGTCATAATCAGGCTGGTCCCTATGATGATAAACAGCAGGATGCCGGGCTCAAACCCGGGTACCTGTGCCCGGGCCGGGATGGCATAGAAGAGCAAGATGGTGATAAGGCCCCTTGGGGCGATAAAGAGTTGCGGAAAAATATCCGACCCCAAAAAGGTGCGCAGCAGGGCAAACCTAATGGCATAGACGGAGGCCAGGATGAGCAGGCTCACCAGGAGTACGTTCAAACTGAGCAGGGAGGAGAGCACAATGGTGATCCCGAATACCACAAAGAAAAAGGTGCGCACCACGAAGGCGGACTCCAGGGTAATGATGTGCAGTTCGTGATAGATCTGCCTGGCGCGTTCCTCCTTTAGCATCTTCTTCAGCGGGCCGAAGAAAAACAGGCGCATATTGGCAATGACCAGGCCGAACACCAGGATGATGATCAGGGAGGAAAGGTGCAGCTTTTTTCCCAGGGCATAGAGCAGCAGCAAGACGGAGAGCAGCAGAAACTGTTTCGCCTGCGACCGGATCTGCTGGAAGACCAGGATCAGGATATAGCTGGCTATGACCGCCACGCCAACGGTCAGCAACAGGCTGCCCGCAAAGCCCATGGGGCTGCTGGCCTCTGTCGGATTGAGCTGCCCCTCCAGGAAGTAAAACAGTACGATTCCCATGATATCGGAGAAGGTGCTTTCGTAGACGTGAAATTCCTTCTTGCGATCTGGCAACCCCCCCACGCTGGGAATGATTATGGCACTGGAGAGGATCGACAGGGGGGTAGCATAGATCCACGCCTGCAGCATGCTCATCTCCGGGATGAGCGTTTTCAGGATCCAGGCTGCGGCCCAGGCGGAGCCTGCCAGTCCAAGGGCTGCTACGGCCATGGATTTAACGATCAGCCAGATTTTGTCCTTTCGAAGTTCCAGTTCCAGGGCAGCCTCCAGGACGATCATGATCAGCCCGATAATACCCAGGACCTCCAGGATGGGGAAGAAGTCCGGCAGGTCGTTGGTGAAATTTTTCATGACGTACTGCAGGAGCAGGCCAAGACCGATCAGCATCAGGACGGCCGGTATGTTGGTGCGTTTGGCCAGATGGTTGAACCAGAAGGAAAGTATCAGGATCAGGCAGGCCTCGATGATCAGGTTATAGGAAGAAAATAGCTCCATGTCTCCGGGAGGGATTTTTGGCGTTAAAGGTAACCGGAATTCCCGAACCTCATAAGGGTTCCGAAGCGCGTTATTTTATGCCCTGAACGTGAAGGATTTGAAAAAAAAGCCTATATTTGCACCACTGAAAGAATAGATGGGTATTCATGAGGGGACAAAAAAGTCCCCTCTTTTATTACCACTATCCCAAAGTATTTGGACCCTATGTCAGGCAATCGGCTACAGAATCGGGTGGAAGCGCTCCTGAGTGAAGCGCTGGAAAAGCGACCGGACCTGTTTCCAATCTCCCTCAAGGTCGGCGCTGACCAGTCCATAAAGATTATTCTGGATGGCGATTCCGGTATCAGCCTCCGGGATTGCATCGACATCAGCCGGGCTGTGGAACACCAGCTCGACCGGGAAGAATTCGATTTTTCCCTCGAGGTGAGTTCCGCCGGGGCCACGGCGCCCCTGGAATTGCCCCGGCAATACAGGAAAAACCTGGGCCGCACCCTGAAGGTCAAAACCGGTGAAACGGAATGGAAGGGTACCCTGGAACAGGTGGAAGACGATGAAATCACCCTGACCTGGAAGGCCAGGGAACCCAAGCCGGTAGGCAAGGGAAAGCATACGGTCCGGAAAGAGGTTAAAATCCCTTTTTCCGAGATAGAGAAGGCGAATGTTGTTTTAAAATTCTAACTGCAAAGTAAGACATGGAAAATCTTGCATTGATCGAATCTTTCTCCGAGTTCAAGGACGACAAGTTCATTGACCGGGTGACACTCATGGCCATCCTGGAAGAAGTATTCCGGGGGGCGCTCAAGCGAAAGTTTGGCTCAGATGACAATTTTGATATCATCATAAACCCCGACAAAGGGGATTTGGAGATCTGGAGGAACCGTACCGTGGTCCCGGACGGGGAAGTGGAAGAACCCAATGAAGAAATCTCCCTTTCCGAGGCACGGAAAATAGAACCGGATTTTGAGATCGGAGAGGACGTGTCTGAAGAGGTAAAACTCAAGGACCTGGGGCGTCGTTCCATCCTGGCCCTGCGCCAGAACCTGATCGCCAAGATCCACGAGCACGACAACACGACCATCTACAAGCAGTTCAAAGACCTCGAGGGGGAGATTTACACCGCTGAGGTCCACCATATCCGCCACCGGGCCATCATCCTGCTGGACGACGAGGGGAATGAGATCATCATGCCCAAGGAAAAGCAGATCCCGTCGGATTTCTTCCGAAAAGGCGACAACGTTCGCGGGATTATCGAGAGTGTGGAGCTCAAAGGGAACAAGCCCCTGATTATCATGTCCCGCACCTCTCCGATATTCCTGGAGCAACTCTTCCATCAGGAGATCCCTGAAGTGTTTGACGGACTTATCACCGTCAAAAAAGTGGTCCGGATCCCCGGGGAAAAAGCCAAGGTGGCTGTGGACTCCTATGACGACCGCATTGACCCGGTTGGGGCCTGCGTGGGAATGAAGGGATCGCGTATCCACGGGATTGTCCGCGAGCTCGGCAATGAGAACATTGATGTCATCAACTGGACCAACAACCCCCAGCTGATGGTAACCAGGGCCCTGAGCCCGGCCAGGGTCTCCCTGGTAAAACTCAACGATGAGGATATGACTGCCCAGGTGTACCTGAAACCGGAAGAGGTTTCCAAGGCCATTGGGCGGGGAGGGCACAACATTCGCCTGGCAGGGAAACTCACCGGATATGAGATCGACGTCTTCCGCGAAGGTGTGGAAGAAGACGTGGAACTGACGGAATTCTCCGACGAGATCGAGGAATGGGTCATCTCGGAGTTCCGTAAAATTGGCCTTGATACCGCCCGAAGTGTCCTGGAACAGGATGTGGAGGACCTGGTCAAACGCACCGACCTTGAGGAGGAAACCATTCTGGATGTGATCCGTATCCTCAAGGAAGAGTTTGAAGATTAAGCTATATATTAGCATCCAAATAGAGTAACAGAGAGCGCATATTTTATGGCAAAAAACGCAACCATAAGGCTTAACAAAGTCCTGAGAGAACTCAATATTTCCTTGGACCGGGCGGTGGATTACCTCACCTCCCAGGGTCATGAGGTGGAAGCCCGCCCCACGACCAAGATTTCCGATGAAATATACCAGGTCCTGCTGGAGGAGTTCCAAACGGACAAGAGCAAAAAGGTTGCCTCCAAGGAAGTAGGGGAGGAGAAGCGGAAGGAGAAAGAAGCCATCCGGTTACAACAGGAACAGGAACTGGAAGAAAAGCGGCTGGCACGTGAAAAACGGGCCCAGCCCGAAGTGGTAAAGGCCAAGGTGGAGCTGGCGGGCCCAAAGACGGTTGGAAAGATCGATCTGGACGCCCCCAAGAAAACCGAGGAGCCCAAGCCGGAACCGGAGCCGGAGGCCGTGGCAGAACCTGAGAAAAAGGAGGAAGCCCCTGCAGCTGAAGTAACTGAAAAAGAAGCTCCGGAGAAACCAGAGGCGAAAGAACCTGAAAAAGTAGAAACCGAATACCAGAAGCTCTCCGGGCCGAAGATCAAGGACAAGATCGACCTGTCCAAGTTTGAAAAGCCCAAGAAGAAAAAGGAAGACAAGAAGGAGGACCGTGGAGACCGCAAGCGCCGCCGTCGCCGTATCGTGAGCAAGGCGGATGCCGGACGCGGTCGTGGAACTGGCAGAAAGGGCCAACGGGGGGCAACCATGAAGGTGGAGCCTACGGAGGAGGAAGTACAAAAGCAGGTGCGGGAAACCCTGGAAAAACTCCAGGGAAAATCGAAGAAAGGCAAAGGCGCCAAGTACCGTCGCGACAAGCGGGACCAGCACCGCCAGCAAACCGAAATGGACCTGCAACAGCAGGAACGCGAAAGCAAGATCCTGAAGGTCACGGAATTCGTGACCGTACAGGAGGTTGCCACCATGATGAACGTCACCACTACCGATATCATCTCCGCCTGTATGGCCCTGGGGATCATGGTTACCATGAACCAGCGTCTGGATGCGGAAACCCTGGCCATTGTGGCAGACGAGTTTGGGTACGAGGTGGAATTCGTGACCGCAGACATCGAGGAGGCCATCGAAGAAGAGGAGGATGCTCCGGAAGATCTGAAACCCAGGGCTCCGATTGTAACCGTAATGGGACACGTGGACCACGGGAAAACCTCCCTTCTGGACTACATCAGGAAGGAAAACGTAATTGCGGGCGAGAGCGGGGGAATCACCCAGCACATCGGTGCCTATGGGGTCACCCTGGACAACGAGGA
>JAWWDW010000150.1:0-5228 GCA_033719735.1 Robiginitalea sp.
GGGGATACGTAATCTGGTTCATGGAACGGAAGGGCACGATAATGACCGTGGCAATGAAGACCGCCACCGTGTAATATGCCACATTCTCGATGCGGATGTACTGGTTGATCATAAACCGGTCTATTTCCAGGAGGACAACGGAAATGGAGCCCCCCAGAATAATCAGGCTTGAATACTTCAGGATACCCCCCATGCCTGAAGGAAGTTTCCAGGTCAGCTGAAGCGGCTGATGTCTCAAAGCATAAAAGGCCATAAGTACGGTTCGCAGCCCATAGAGCAGTACGAGCCAGTTCAAAAAGGTCCTTTCTGAGAGGGTGCCAAAAAAAAGAAGCAACAGCAACACACTGACCCCGGCCCGTACGAAGACTTCCTTCAAAAAGGTCCCCAGGGCTGATTTCAGGCAGACCTTGCTCCAGGCGAAGAAGATCTCGAAATAGGCCATGCAAAAGCCGATGGCAAAAATATGCCATACATAATCCGAGACGATGGCGTTCTTGCGGGCCAGAAACTCCCCGATAACCGTATTGGCAAAGTGACTGAAAACCCCCAGGGGCAGGATGATCAGTAGCGGAAAAAGGAAAACCAGGGTCAGGAATCCCTGCAGGTCCTCCCGGTCCCTGTAGCCTGAATAATACTTCACCAGGGTGTTGGGGATTCCGAAGGACATGAGGGGCATCAGAAGGGCTGCCGTAGAGATCAAAACCCCTACCAGGCCGTAATAGGCTTCCGACATGAACCGGGTGTAGAGCAACAGGGTGTTAATGGCACCCAGGCCGAACCCTGTATAGGTTATGGCGGTATTTGCTATGGATTGCCGAAGTACTACGCCCATAGAACCTCCTTTACGAGTCGTTCTGTAAGGGCCCTCCTGTGGTACTGGGACACCCCTTCCCCCTGCACTTCAAGGGCCCCCTCCCGATAGGCGCGATACCACTCCAGAAGTTTGGATTCAATGGCATCCTGGTGCCCGTAACCGAAGGCAGCTCCACATCCGCATGCCGCGAGCAGGTCACCTGCTTCCCATCCTTCGGGCCCTATAGCCAGGACCGGTCGGGAGGCCGCCATGTATTCAAACAACTTGCCGGGGATGATCCCCCGGGTAATATCCGCATCGATTTCCAACAGGAGCAGCACCTGTGCCTTACGCTGTTTTTCAAGGGCACGGGCATGTGGCAGATAGGGGTTTTGTTCCAGGTACGGTTCCAGGTCGTGTTCCCGAATACTGCGAAGTACTTCCTCGCTGACCAGGCCGGTTAGTTCGATCTGCAAATCCCTGCGGAAATCCTCATGCTGAAGCACCAGGTTTTGGAGTGCCTTCCATAGGGCTATGGGGTTCCTTCCGCTTAAGAGGCTTCCGATATGGGCGAGTCGAAACCTGCCTCCGGGCTGCCCTTTTCGGTTTCGGGCACCGGAGTATCCGTTGGTAATCACGTGGATGGGGCGATCGGTTATCTGAAGGAACTCTTCCCGGGTACGTCCGCTGGTGGTCACTATGGCGTCTGCCCCGCCCAGTACCTGTGCTTCCAGCTCCCGGTGTTTTTTTCGGGCCCACCTGCCCGGGTAAAGGGCCTCGTGGTATCCGATGGAAGTCCAGGGATCCCTGAAATCGGCCACCCACCGGATCCCGGTGGATTTTTTCAGGGCAAGACCGATCAGGTGCATGCTGTGAGGAGGCCCCGTGGTAATCACGGTATTGATCCCTTCTTCTGAGACCAGGGACCGCAGGAACTTCACGGAAGGGGCCACCCAGAACTTGCGGGCATCCGGAACGAAAAAGTTACCCCGGACCCAGCGCAACAGCCGCTCCAGAAGGGAGGGTTTCTTACGGTCCAGGATACCTGAGCTGATCCTGCGGGTCCCGCTCCGGCTGAAGAAGTTCGCAAGCCTGTAGGGTTCCCATATTTTTTTTCGGACTACCCGTATATCAGAAGGGACCTGGGATTCCAGTTCCGGGTCCAGGATGGGATAATGGGGGTTTTCCGGGGTGTAGATAACCGGTTGCACCTCGAATTCCCTCAGATAGGATGCGAAATACAACCAGCGCTGTACCCCGGGCCCGCCTGCGGGCGGCCAGTAATACGTAACTATGAGTGCCTTCTGCATCTTATGCCTTTAATTCGGCTCCCGCCTGCGGAACAACTGAAAACCAGCTCCGCCCACCAGCAACAAGCCCAAAAGCAGGGAACTCACCAGACTGATCCGGCTCCCCTTCCGGACTACCTCGGGTTCAAACCGGAACACCACCTCATGGGTGCCCGCAGGAAGGACCATGCCCCTGAGCGTGTAATTCACGCGAAAATGCGGGGCCGGATTTCCATCGACGTAGGCCTGCCACCCATGGGGATAGTACATTTCAGAAAAAACGGCCAGCCCCTCCCGGGAATTGCGGGACTGGTAGACCAGTTCATTCGCCCTGTAGGAAGTCAGGGTGATCCCGGCGGTAGAATCCACCACGGCTTCCCGCGGTGTTACTTCGCCAAATTCGCTGGTGTTCAACACGGCTTCCCGCTCCGGGCGGATCGTGTCCAGAGCCCGGATGGCCTCGTTGGCCGAAGTCACCGGAACGAATGCCTCTACAAACCAGGCATTACCGAGCGCTTCAGGGTTCAGCGAAGGCCGGGCGTTGCCTTCCTGATCCGACTGGATGACGTACTTGGTGTTCAGCATGTTCAGGACCTTCCGGTTGTTCTGGTACACATGGAATTCAAACAAATCCAGCAGGCGCCGGGGTTTGGCGGCATGATATCCCCCCAGGGAATGGTGGAAATAGGAAGTCCGGGCCCCGTTAAGGCCTTCATCCACGTTCAGGACCCTGTACACCGAAGTATCCTGGAGGACCTGACGATCTGCCTGGGTGGGGGCGAAGGCGTTGTCCATACGTCTTTTGGGCACGAAATCCTCATTGTTGACGTAGCGAAGGTCCACACCTACCAGGTCTACGACCACCAGCAGTCCAAGGCCGAGTATCATCCAGCGGGAGGTCAGCCGCTCCTTCAGGTTCAGCCATAGGACCCCGGCCCCCAGAACAATGAATATCAGCGTTCGTATGGTGTCTTTTATATAGACCATTTCCCGGTCCCTCTGGATGAGCCCTACGAGCTCCTCCCCATAGTAGCGTTTCAGGATTTCATCGCTGCCCCCGGTAAAATCGAAGGCCGATTTAAGCAGCAACAGGCCCACGCCCAGGCCCAGCATCCCCACGAAACTGTACAGGAGCGCCTTTTGTTTGACGGATTTTTTTATCTCGGGATTTCCCCAGGCCCTCAAGGCGAGCACGGCGAGGATCGGGGCACACAATTCAAGCAGTATCTGAATGGAGGAAACAGCCCGGAATTTGTCATAAAGGGGGAAATAGTCGATCATCAGGTCGGTCAACAGGGCAAAATGCTTCCCCCAGGACAGCAGGAGGGCGAGAAGGGAAGCCCCGAGGAGCCACCATTTCGCACGTCCCTTAACCAGCAGGATCCCCAGCAGGAAAAGGAACAACACCACCGCCCCAATGTAGGGAGGAGCCGCCACGATGGGCTGGTCTCCCCAGTAGAGTTGCAGGTTGTTGGAGAATTCCAGGGCCTGGGATCTCGAAACCCCCTGGTCTATCAGGTAGTGGTAGGTCCTTGAATCTTCACCGAGTTGTTCTACGGATCCCCCACCAAAAAGCCTGGGTACCAGAAGGTTCAGGGATTCTGCGATCCCGTAGCTATACTGGGTGATGTAATCCCGGTCCAGGCCATCCAGGTTGGTTTTCGGGCTGCCATCCGGGTTTATGGTCAGCACGGAAGGGCCCCGGGTACTCCATTGGGCATATTGACGGGTAGCCATCAGGGAGGTAGCGTTGACCGCGATCCCCAAAACCACCGCCAACACCAAGAGCCCCACGGATCCGAAATAGTGTTTCAGTTGATCTTTACGGGCTGCATCGATCAGGTAGGCAATCCCGAGGATACCGACCAGGAACATGAAATAATAGGTCATCTGGTAGTGGTTCGCCTGAATTTCAAGCGCCATGGCCACGGCAGTCAGCAGGAAGCCCCAGAGGTATTTCTTTCGAAAGGTAAGGATGATGCCTCCCAGGACCATGGGCAGGTATCCAATGGCGTGCGCCTTGGCATTGTGGCCCACCCCGAGGATCACGATAAGGTAGGTGGAAAATCCAAAGGCAAGGGCACCCAGGATAGCCAGTCGGTAATCCACCTTCATACAGCCCATCAGGATATAGAAACTTAGAAAGTATAAAAACAGGTAATCGGCCGGGCGGGGCAAAAAGCGAACCACCCGGTCCAGTTTTTTGATGTAGTCATGGGGATACCGGGCCCCCAGCTGGTAGGTGGGCATCCCGCCAAAAGCACCGTTGGTCCAGTAGGGTTCTTCCCCGTACTGCCTGCGGAAATCTTCCTGCTCCGCAGCCATACCGCGGTACTGGACGATGTCTGACTGGTAGATGACCTTGCCCTGTAAAACGGGGTTGAAGTACAAAAGGGCCACCAGGGCAAAAAAGGCAATCGAAAAAAAATGGGTGATGAAGTTCCTGAATCCTGATTTCATGTGGGGCTGAAATGGGTTTATTCGATTTCCTCGAATTCGATGTATTCGCCTACTTTCTTCCCGGAGGTTTTCCGCACCGGGGGTTTTTTGTCAATGGTCACCTCCCCTTCCGGCCTTCTGCCCTGGGGTGCCCCCCCCTGTCTTTCAGCGGCCTGCCGGAACAGTTCCTCTGATTTTTTCCGCGCATAGGAATGGGCCCAGGGTCGCAGCAAACGGCTGACGAGTTTGAGAAGATAATATCCAAGCAGTATCCAGAAAAGCGTTCGTAAAACTCCCATTATATCCATGCTGTATATATCAAAATTACGATTCCCGCGTTGTATAAGCAGTACAAATGTCCTAAAATATTATGAAAATGGCTGTTTGCCCAGTATCGACGCAACCGAAAATTCGCCACCTCCTGCTGTTACTCCTGTCGGTGTGCTGCGGGCTCGCTGCCCGCGGTCAGTATACCGATGTGATCAACTCCAACCGCCCCGGGGAATCCGTGAGCGCCTATGCGGTCGGAACCGGCGTCTTCCAGCTGGAATCGGGACTCTTTTACGAACAACGGGACCACGCGGTCTTCAATACGGATTCCGGTATATTCGGCCTTGCCATGGCGCTGCGGTATGGCCTGTTGTTTGAAGCCCTGGAACTTCATTACGA
Source organism: Robiginitalea sp. (assembly GCA_033719735.1). GTDB lineage: Bacteria > Bacteroidota > Bacteroidia > Flavobacteriales > Flavobacteriaceae > Robiginitalea. Next base: position 5,191 of record JAWWDW010000150.1, read on the forward strand.
GGGGGCCTTTCAAAGCCAGAATATCACCTACAACGACA
>JAWWDW010000151.1:0-5203 GCA_033719735.1 Robiginitalea sp.
ATAACATACGCCCGTTATTTTACCTCGTGTAAAGGGGGGTGAATGTCACCTAAAAACAATCAAAACGACTGGACTACTACCGTGAACAAATAATTGAGGTGAGTGGGGATAAAACTTTGTTTTACAACTATTGTGATCCGGGAGATACTTTACAGTATCCTGCCCTGGGAGCTACCCTGCGCCGGATCATGGAAAACGGTCGGGATGAGTTCTATAAAGGGGAAACCGCAAGCATCCTCGCCCGCTTTATCCAGGAAAAAGGCGGTTTTGTGACCGAAGAAGACCTCGCCCGTTACGAAGCTAAATGGCGGGACCCGGTGGTTTTTAATTACAAGGATCTCAGGATCATCTCCATGAGCCCTCCCAGCAGCGGCGGGGTCACCATGAACCAGATCCTGAAGATGATGGAGCCGTTTGACCTGTCCGATTTTGGCCACAACTCTGAAAAAAGCATCCAGCTCTTTACGGAGGCTGCCCGGCGCGCCTATGCCGACCGGAATTATTTTCTCGGGGACCCCGATTTTGTGGAGATCCCATTAGATGTGCTTCTCAGTGACTCCTACCTGAAGGATCGCATGGCGGACTTTAGTTTTGAAGGGGCAACCCCCTCATCCGAAGTTTCCCGCGGAGACGTGGCCGTTTACGAAAGTGATGAAACCACGCATTATTCCATCGTGGATGCCGAGGGAAATGCCGTATCTGTAACGACCACGTTAAACGGTGCCTATGGCTCCAAGCTCTACTGCGACGAACTCGGGTTTTTCCTGAATAATGAAATGGATGATTTCAGTGCCAAACCGGGAACGCCCAACATGTTTGGGCTTATCGGGGCGGAGGCCAACAGTATTGCCCCGGAAAAACGAATGCTCAGCAGCATGACCCCAACCATTGTGGAGCGGGATGGTAAACTATGGATGGTGGTGGGAACTCCGGGAGGCTCCACGATCATCACAGCAGTTACCCAGACGATCCTGAATGTCTATGAATTTGGCCTTTCCATGCAGCAGGCGGTGAACGCCCCGAGATTTCACCATCAATGGCTCCCGGATGTGATCACCTTTGAACCGGAAGGCTTTACGGATTCCCTTAAGTCCCGGTTGCGGGCAAAGGGGTACTACATTAACGAGGACCGGACCCCCATCATCGGGAAAGTGGATGCCATACGGGTTCTCAAAGATGGGAGCCTGGAAGGCGGGGCGGACCCGAGGGGGGACGACAGGGCGGTCGGTTTCTAAAACAAGGGGGTATTCCTCAGGTAGTCTTCCCCAGTTTTTCCTTGAGCTCTTCCATGGATTGCTGCAACTGCCGTAACAGGCCTTTTTCCGTGGTGGCATCCAGGCCAAAGGTGATCTTACTGCTCACCATCCAAACCTCCTGTACCTGTGAGGTGTCGATCTCGTAAGGCGGGTAGGTTTCGTTCAGGGATATCAGTCGCAGCTGTTCGCCCCCCGGCACTTTTTGGATTTTCTTCACTACCACGGCATCCTGCAGGACTACCACATACATGCGGTTCGGACTGATTTCCTCCCAATTGTCCACCCCACGGGCCAGGACCCAGTCCCCGGGTTTGAGGTTTGGAAGCATACTGTCCCCCTCTACCTGAAACCCGCGGTAGGAGGCATTCCGGAATTGTGGGAGGGGAAGGTCAAAGGCCGGCAGCTGTCGGTACCAGCTCGTATCGTGGATATTTTGAGGATATCCCGCGGCAGCTTTGGCGTTAACCAGCACGATGTTTTCATTATCAGCCGTATCCACGGTAACCACTTTAGGCATGACACTGACGGATGAGGGTTCCAGGTAGCGCCGGTTACTCTCCCCGTACAACCATAGCGGATTTATCTTGAACTGCCTGAGCAATTCAGCCACTACCCTGCCCGTAAGCCGGGTCCTACCCCGCTCTATATCGGCGGTGGTACTGGGGATACCGAGTAGCTTCGCAAATTCTGCCTGTGTATGCCCCAGATCCCGGCGGATTTCGGTAAACCGTTTAATCGTAAGTTCGTTTTCCATGATGCGTTCCGTTTCAAGTGTATTCTTCGGGCTGTGCTGTCAAATATACCAAATTTGGATTAAATCCATAATTAGTTCGGGAATATTTCCATAATACGGATATAATCCATATTTTTGGCTTATATCCAAAACGTCATGAAAACTACCTCCGCCACCCTTTCTTTTGACCAGACCTTTGAAGGTTTCCTTACTGCCGTTCATACGGCTTTTGCCGAGAACCTCGAACTGATAGACCTGCGTCCGTCCGGGGATCACGGCGCACTTCTTTTCAGTGAGGTGCGGCACATCCGGGCAGATAGGCAAAAAGCGCAGCAGGTCTGGGAGGCCCTGTCCCAAAAGGGAACCGCCGACCTTAGGCTGGTCTATTTTGCCTTTTTAAGTGAAAAGGAGGAGTTGTATTTCCCGATATATGAATATCTCCGGTTGTTGTTCAAAGCGGAACTTCCTGAATCATCCCATAAATTCCAGGTTTTGCGAACCAGGCTGGCCTGCTGGGCACAACGGGTGGAAAGTGAAAAACGAAGACTGGAGGCATCGTTGCGTTTGCAGTCGCAATACGGGGAATTCAGGTGTTGCCGCCTCTGCCCCCGGTACGATGTGCTCCCACTGCTTACGCGGTATTGCCGGATTCATTACGGATCGGAACCATGGATGCTTATCGATACCAAAAGAAGGTATGGACTTCGAAAAAGGGCCACTGGGATAGAACGTTTTCCCCTGTCAGTCGAAGGTTCCGGTATGCAGGAGACCTCCGCACAAAATCTTCGCCGGCAAAGCGAGGCCACAATGGCTCCCCAGGCGGTTCACTCCCTGCAGGCAGCTGTTTGATACCCCTATGTTACCAGCGATACGTGGGCTTGTAGGGTTTTGGATCAGGATTTACCGGAGCGCTCTCCCACGAACTGGTCGCTTTTATTCTTAAAGAGGACATTAAACGTGGTGAGGCTGCCATAGATGCGCGTGATATACTGCTGAAGGTCTATTTTTTCCTGATCACTCAGCTGATCGCTTCCGTTGATTTTTTGCTCCATCACCCTCAGGCGGTCCCGGACCATGACAATTTTGTGAAAAAAAGTACCGATGGGAATTTCTTTGGGCGCCAGGTTGGCATCCCCGGGCTGAAGCATCAGGGTTCCCCCCTTCCATTTATCTGCAATGGGCACAAGACTGGTCACATCGCTCCATTTGCGAAGGATTTCTATGAGCGTGGTTTCAACCTCGGAAAAACTGATGGTATCCACTTCATCGTGCAGGGCTTCAATGACCTCAAAATCCCCATCCAAATCGATGGTTTCAATCCCTGAATCCATAAACGAAACCCAATAGTGCCGGGTGCTTACGTTTATAACAACCCCCTTCCCGAGTTCGGGGTGTTCAATGCGCGATCCGATGCCCAGTAGCTTCATATTCTGACTTTTGAACGCCTAATTTAAGACGGGTCGTTGGAATAACCAACTTCCGTGGGGGCTGCTTCCTATTTACACCTCAAAATCGTAATTTCGCGACTTGCTGATATGAAAAATTCCACCGAATCCCAATTCATCGAAGTACAGGGCGCCCGGGCACATAACCTCAGGGATATTGATGTCCGTATACCCAGGGAAAAACTCGTGGTCATCACGGGTCTTTCCGGAAGTGGAAAATCCTCCCTGGCCTTTGATACCATCTATGCAGAAGGACAGCGCAGATACATAGAGACCTTTTCGGCCTACGTCCGGCAATTCCTCGGCAGCCTGGAGCGTCCCGATGTCGATAAGATCGACGGGCTCTCCCCTGTCATTGCCATTGAACAAAAAACCACTTCCCGTTCCCCCCGCTCTACCGTCGGGACCATAACCGAGGTCTATGATTTTCTCAGGCTCCTTTTCGCAAGGGCCGCAGATGCCTACAGTTATAACACCGGAAAGAAGATGGTCAGCTATACCGACCTCCAAATCCGGGAGCTCATAGCTTCTGACTACCAGGGGAAACGCATAAGCATCCTGGCACCTGTGATCAAATCCCGGAAAGGGCACTACCGGGAACTCTTCGAACAAATTGCCAAACAGGGGTTTGTCAAGGTCCGGGTGGACGGGGAAATCCGCGACCTCGAAAAGGGCATGAAGGTGGATCGCTACAAAACCCACGATATCGAGATCGTGATCGACCGGATGCAGGTAAATCTTCAGGAGGAGACCCTGAAAAGGCTGGACGAAAGCATCCGCACGGCCATGTACGCCGGGGATGATGTGCTGATGATCCTGGAGGAAGGTTCCGGGATGCCCCGGTATTTCAGTCGGGACCTGATGTGCCCGGAAACCGGGATTTCCTATCCGGTCCCTGAGCCGAATACGTTTTCCTTCAACTCCCCCAAAGGCATGTGCCCTGAGTGTAACGGTCTGGGGCATGTGCACCAGGTGAACGCCGGGAAAATAATCCCGGATCCCGGACAATCCATAAAATCCGGGGGGCTGGCCCCGCTCGGCCCGTTTAAAAAATCCTGGGCCTTCAGGCAATTGGGAACCATAGCCCTGCGATACGATTTCGACCGGTCCGACCCGATCCGGAACATCCCGGAGGAAGCCATGAAGGTCATCCTTTACGGCGGGGATGAGCGCTTCGAGGTAGATTCCAAAACCCTTGGGGTGAGGAGGCAATACCGGATCGATTACGAGGGGATCGCCGCCTTCCTGAAGAACCAGTACCGCGAGAGCAATTCTGCCAGCATCAAACGTTGGGCCAGGGAATACATGGACAAAATCCCCTGTCCCGAATGCGGTGGGAGCCGCCTCAAAAAAGAGTCCCTTTATTTTAGGATCGAGGAAAAAAGCATCGCCGACCTGGCTGCCATGGATATTGGGGAGCTCGCGGGGTTTTTTGAAGAACTCAGCGGGGTGCTAACCGGGGACCAGAAAGTCATTGCGGAGGAGATCCTCAAAGAAATCCGGACACGGTTGAAATTCCTGCTCGACGTGGGACTCGACTACCTGTCCCTGGACCGGGGTTCCCGAACGCTTTCAGGGGGCGAGGCCCAGCGGATCCGCCTGGCGACCCAGATCGGATCCCAGCTGGTGGGGGTCCTGTACATCCTGGACGAACCCAGCATCGGGCTGCACCAGCGCGACAACAACCGGCTGATCAACTCCCTGAAGGCCCTCAGGGACCTGGGGAACTCGGTCATTGTCGTGGAGCACGACCGGGACATGATCGAACA
>JAWWDW010000152.1:0-5200 GCA_033719735.1 Robiginitalea sp.
CGTATTCTGGGTACCGGTGCTCCCCTCCACACGAAGGGCCAGGGGCCGGTCTGCTGCGGCACGGGTCTTTATGTTGATCACTGCCGTAGCTGCGTTTGCGCCGTAGAGGACACTGGTGGCACCTTTTACGATTTCAACCGATTCTATGGAGGATAGCGGAAGCAGGCGAAGGTCGAATTCCCGGGCGGCGGATGAAGGGTCCGTTACCCGAAGTCCGTCCACCAGGACCAGTACCTGCCGGCCCCTGCCACCTCTTGCGAAAACACCGAGTACCTCCCCAGGCCTTCCACGACTGCCGGAAATCTCAAAACCGCCCAGCTGATTGAGTACTTCAGGGAAGGATTGCCCCTGATACCTGTCCAGGTCCTCCCGGCCTAGCTGGATTACGGTTTTCCCGGATTGTTCCCTCTTCAGGGGGATCCGGGTATCGGTAACCACCACTTCCTGCAGTTCCTGCGTCGGGATGGAGTCGGACGGCTGCTGGCCGAAGCCTGTCCATATGCCAAAAAGGCACCCCAGACACCCCTGCCAATACTGTTTCATTATGGATACATTACATACGGGAAATCCCCAGGCAAAAATTGCTTGTAAACTTTTTGTCCCGAAAGTTTAACACTCCGTGAGGGATCAGGCAGGTCTCCTGGCTCGCGTCCTGTTGCCGACCTTCCCGTCCTGCAGCTGGCAGGACAGTGGTATGGAGTTGGCAGCAGGCATCCCGACAGACGTGTCAGGACTCAGCTTACAGTTGCGGGAACAGCTCCGGTCTTTCACCGGATTCCCTTTTAATACCCGCGCCCCCAATGGGGCCGGGCAACCTGTATCCGGGGTAAAAATAGCCAAATTCAGACTACTTTTGCAGAGCGCTGATTAAAAAGTACATTTAGGGGCCAAAAGCCGGATGATGAAAACATGGTATTTCCTGCTCTTTCTCAGCTTCTTCTTCACTGGATGCCGGGAAACCCCTGAGTCGCAGAAAGTGGCGACCGAAGAAATCCGGAAAACCTGGACCCCCAAATACGCTAAGGGTTTTACGGCGGCCTATACAGCGGAGGGGGTAGTCTACCTCACCATTAAAAACCCCTGGCCGGACGCAAAGAGGGACTTTCGCTATGCCCTGGTACCCAGGGAAAAATTGTCGGAATTTACGCCCGGAGCGGAAGGCCTGGATGGGATTGTGGGGACCCCGGTCGGGCGTATTGTCCTGACCTCTACCACCCATGTACCGGCCCTGGAAACCCTGGGTATGGAAGACAGGCTTGTGGGGTTTCCGGGACGCGACTATATATCTTCTCCAAAGACCCGCAGGCTCATTGAGGCCGGAGCGGTCCGGGAGCTGGGTGCCAACGAACAACTCAACACCGAGCGGGTCCTGTCCCTGGAACCCGACCTGATCGTAGGCTTTGGGGTCTCAGGGGCCCCGAGTTCCTACCAGGCACTCGAGGCTTCCGGAGTACCCGTGGTCTATAACGGGGACTGGATGGAAGAAGCCCCCCTTGGAAAGGCCGAGTGGATCCTCTTTTTCGGGTTCCTGCTGGGGGAGGAAAAAGCGGCTCAATCCGCTTTTGAAAACGTAGAGCAGGCGTATCTGGAGGCAAAAGCCCTGGCAGCCGATGCGACCGATTCGCCAACGGTCCTCAGCGGTGCCCTCTACCGGGATGTGTGGTACCTCCCCGGGGGAGACAGCTGGGCCGCAGCTTTTATCCGGGACGCCAATGCCCGGTACCTCTGGGCGGATACTCCGGGAAAGGGAAGCCTTTCCCTGAGCCTTGAAAGCGTTCTCGAAAAAGGTGCTGATGCCGATTTCTGGATTGCCCCTTCTCAGTTTACCTCCTATGCAGAAATGACGCGTTCAAACCAGCACTACGGGCAATTCCGGGCATTCCGCAACAAAAATATCTACACCTATGCCCTGACAAAGGGCCCTGGAGACGGGATGCTGTACTACGAACGCGGCCCCGGACGACCGGACCTGATACTTAAGGACCTGATCTACTGGTTGCACCCGGGCCTGCTCCCCGGGTATACTCCCGTTTTTTTTAAACCCCTCCTGCCATGAGGGTTTCCAGGAAATACCGCTTTGCCCTCCTGGGGGTACTCCTGATCGTAGCCACCCTGGCCAATTTAAGCCTGGGATCCGTACACATCCCCCTGGCAGATACCCTGAAAGCACTTACCGGGGCTGAGGCAGGCCGGGAGAGCTGGGGTTATATCATCTGGAATTACCGGCTTCCCAAAGCCCTTACGGCCATCCTGGTGGGCGGTGGGTTGTCCCTTAGCGGTTTGCTTATGCAAACCCTCTTCCGGAACCCGCTGGCAGGGCCCTTTGTCCTGGGGGTGAGTTCCGGGGCAAGCCTGGGCGCTGCCCTGCTCATCATGGGGGCTTCCCTCCTGGGCGGGATCGGCGGGGGATACCTCGCATCGGACCTCTCCCTGGCCATTGCCAGTGGCATGGGAAGCCTGCTGGTGCTGCTGACCGTCCTCCTGGTATCGGCCCGTCTGAAGGATGCCATGGCCCTGCTGATCGTAGGGCTGATGTTTGGCAGCATCACGGCAGCCCTGGTCACCGTGCTTTCGTATTTTTCCCCGGCGGAGCAATTGCAGCAATATATTTTCTGGTCCTATGGGAGTGTGGGCAACCTGAGCTGGAACCAGGTGGGGCTCCTGGGTATTTTCTTTCTGTTGGGTACCGGCATCAGCATTGCCCTTCTGAAGGCTCTGAACGCCCTGCTTTTGGGTGAAAAATATGCCGCCACCCTCGGGATTTCCCTGCCTATAACCCGGAACTGGACCATCATTGCCACCGGATTGCTCGCAGGGGGGATCACCGCTTTTGCAGGGCCTATTGCCTTTATCGGCCTGGCCGTCCCCCACCTGGCGCGGCAACTCCTAAGAAGCCAGGACCACCGTACCCTGCTTCCCGGGGTACTCCTCTACGGGGGCATCCTGATGCTGGTTTGCGACATGGTCGCCCAAATCCCGTTTTCGGCCTATGTGTTGCCGATCAATGCCATCACCTCCCTGGTAGGGGCGCCGGTGGTGATCTGGTTGCTGGTTCGCCGCAAGCGGATGCTCTTCTGAAAAAGTTCGTCCCGGGTGGTATTAGGTTTTCTTGGGATGAGCCCCTACTTTCGTACAAAATCGCCTCAGGCCGCCCGACCATATGAATCGCGTCGAAAACACCAGTGAAAAACCCCTTGTAGTGACCGGACTGGGAATCGGTTACCGGGATCGCGGGAAAGAAACCCGGCTGGCCGGAACGATTTCATTTCAGCTTCCCCCGGGGAGCCTCAGTGCCGTGGTGGGGGTGAACGGGGTTGGAAAATCCACCCTGCTCAGGACCCTTGCCGGGATGCAGCCGGCCCTGGAGGGTTCCATCCTGATCCAGGGAAACCCCTTGAAGAAACTATCCCCAGGCCAAAAGGCGCAATTGCTTAGCGTGGTCCTTACCGAGCCCTTGAGTTCCAAGAACCTGCTGGTCTCGGAGCTGGTGCGTCTGGGCAGGCACCCCTACACCAACTGGCTCGGGCAACTGACCGCTGAGGACCAACAAATGGTACGGGAATCCCTCTCCAAAATGGAACTCGAAGCAATCGCAGAACAGCCCTGCCATACCCTAAGCGACGGACAGCTCCAACGCGCCCTGATCGCACGGGCCCTCGCCCAGGACACCTCACTGATGCTCCTGGATGAACCCACCACCCACCTGGATTTATACCACAAGGTAAAAATCCTCAAACTCCTGAGGGAGGTGGCCCATACCACCTCAAAATCCATTTTGTTCTCCACCCATGAAATCGGCCTGGCGATTCAGCTATGCGACCATATCCTCGTGCTGCAGCCCGGGGAGGCTCACTTTGGCAGTCCCTGCGAGCTGATTGAGACCGGCGACTTCGAACGTCTGTTTCCCCAGGACACCATCCATTTCGATCCCCAATCCGGAATGTTCCGGGTGCATAAGTAATCTAAAGCAACCGCTTTTTATCTTCAGCCATCTTTCTATCTTTACTGAAAAGAAGAACGACATGGCGGATGTATGGATTTGGATTGGCTTGGCCCTGGTCTGCCTGGTGGGCGGCTTCCTGCTGGGAGGCTACATTGCCCGTCTGAAGATCCAGTCTTCCCAGAGTGCCCAGAAGGAGCGGGAGCTGCAACTCGGACGTAACCTGGATCAACTCGGGGAGAGATTGCAGGAATCCGAAACGCAGGTGCAGCAACTCCAGCTTGAAAAAGAACGCATGGGGCAGGAACTGGTCCGAAGGGAATCCGAGGTGGCCACCCTGAGGGAAAAACAGGCCGAGCAGAAAAAGGAAATCCTCGAGCTTCAGGACACCTTCACCAAGGAATTTGAAAACCTGGCCAACAAGATCCTGGACGAAAAAAGCACCAAGTTCACGGAACAAAACCAGAAAAACATCCGGAACATCCTGTTGCCGCTTCAGGAAAAAATCCAGCTTTTCGAGAAGAAGGTCGATGAGACGCGAAAAGAGAACTATGGGATCCACCAGGCCCTCAGGGAGCAGCTGATGAGCCTGCAAAACCAGAATCTCAAAATTACCCGGGAGGCCGAAAACCTGACACGGGCCCTCAAAGGAGACAGCAAGATGCAGGGCAACTGGGGTGAACTGGTCCTGGAGCGGGTCCTGGAAAAATCAGGTCTGGAAAAAGACCGGGAATACTCGGTCCAGCAGAGTTTTCAGCGGGAGGACGGCAGTCGTGTGCAGCCGGATGTGATCATCCACCTGCCCAACGGAAACAAAATGGTGGTGGATTCGAAGGTTTCCCTGACCCATTACGAACGTTTTGTCAACGCGGAAGAGGAAGAACAAAAGGAATTCCTGAAAGACCACCTGAATTCACTTAAACGACACGTGGAACAACTCTCGGCCAGAAAGTACGAGGACCTATACGAAATGGAGAGCCCCGATTTCGTCCTGATGTTTGTCCCCATAGAAACCGCCTTTACCATAGCGATCAATGCCGAACCAGACCTTTACAACAAGGCGTTCGAACGCAATATCGTGATCGTTACCCCGGCTACCCTCCTGGCTACCCTGCGGACCATAGACAGCATGTGGAGCAATGAAAAACAGCAAAGGAACGCCATAGAAATCGCACGGCAGGCAGGGGCGCTCTACGATAAATTTGAAGGGCTGGTTACCGACCTGACCCAGGTGGGAAAGAAAATGGACGAAGCTAAAAA
>JAWWDW010000153.1:0-5173 GCA_033719735.1 Robiginitalea sp.
CACGGCGTTCTCGGGGAAGAACATCTTGAACTCTGAATACAGCTGGGCCGCCAGGGTCTTGTTATGTGCCAGTACCAGGGTCGGGCGCTGTACTTCCTGTACCACATTGGCTACGGTAAAGGTCTTTCCCGACCCTGTGACCCCCAGCAGGGTCTGGTAGCGGTCCCCTTCCCGGATCCCCCGGCTCAACTGGTCTATGGCCTGGGGCTGGTCCCCGGTGGGGGCAAATTCCGAAACAACCTTGAATTTCATGCCGTAAAAATACGAAACCGGCACCCCAAAGGGAAGGGCGCCCCTAAAAATCCTACCGTTTCAGGCTGAAGTGCCCGCGGATCTCCTGATTGTTGTTGTTGACGGCCCGAAACCAGTAATCCGACGCGGGCATTGGGTTGCCGTTAAAGGTGCCATCCCACCCGGCAGATTGCGGATCCACCTGTGCCAGCAGGTTGCCGTACCGGTCAAAAATAAACAACTGACGTATGGGATTGACCCCGGAGGGCGGCAGGATAAACTGCCAGAAATCGTTGATCCCGTCCCCATTGGGGGTAAAGAACTTTGGAAAGCCCTCCAGGGTGAGGTCGGGCTCCACCAGGACGTCCGTGATCCCGCATCCGTTGCGGTCACGCACATAGATCCGGTAGTTGTCCAGGGGCAGGCCCGTAAAGCGGTTGCTGTCCTGATACGGACCTTCTGGATCGTTTAGGGCAAATTCGTAGTCCCCGATCCCGCTAACGGTCACCTCTATGGAGATCACGCCGGCTCCCAGGTCCACATCCGTCTCTTCGATAAGGGCAGGTTCGGACTGGGTGACGGTAAATACCTGGGAGGAGGTACATTCAATCGCAACCCCGGAAGGGTCCGTAATCTCATCGAAAAGTTCCAGCCGGTATTCACCCGGGCCCGGGGGACTAAACTCCGGGCCCTGCGCGAGCAGGACTTCCCGGTTTTCGTTTTCGATCCCATACCATCGGTATCCGTCTGCCGGATCGGTAGCTGTTATGGGGGCAATGTTTCCACTGGCACATACGCCCACGACCTCGGGAAATGTGATTTCCGGGCTGAAATCAACCAGGTCCCCGTTCGTATCGATAAATGGGCCACAGCCCAACAAGGTGAAGAAACTGGTGGTTTGACAATTGAGCGCTTCCCCGGCGATATTGAAGGGGATGATGGTCACAAAGTACTGGCGGTTGGGTTCAAAGTCAATAATCCCGATTTGCGTCTGATTTCGATATTCCCCATTATCGATGATGTCGTTTTGGGAGGGAGAAGTACCGATAGAGACCCGGTACCCTTCTGCTCCTGCCACCGGGCTCCATTCGATTGTGGGGGAGAGGGGAACGTCGAATTCCCCATCGGACGGATAGATGATGGAAGCGCATTCCGGAAGGGTTGCAAGAGGGCCTGTGGTAAAACTGAATTCCTCACAGCCTGTAGGTGCGCCAAGCCTGTTTTCAGGGATAATGCGTATAAAAATCTCCGTTTCTGCAGGCCAGTCGGCAACCGGGTTGAGCGTAAGTCCATCTGTAACGGGGAAATTGTCCAAAATATCGGAGCCACCGGCCGTGGTACCTGCAGAAACCCGGTAACTCGTGGCCGTCGCACTGTAGCGCCAACGGAGATCTGCCTGTACCGGCACGTTTTCCTGTCCGTCAAATGGACTGGTGATCTCCGTACATTCCGGGGGGGAGGTGAAGCTCTGGGTGTCGAAATTGTAAGAAGTACAGAACTGGTCCCCGGTAAGCCTGTTGAAAATGAAAAGATCCACGTAAATGGTGCTGTTTTCAGGGAGTCCCTGGGGCGGTGTGAAAAAGGGATCGAGTCCCGTGGAGGTGAGGGTCTGGATCTCGGATCCTCCCGGGGTTGTTCCCAGTCGGATTTTATAGGAGGTGATTCCCAAAACCTCGGTCCAGGTCAGGGTCTGGTCCACCGGAACCAGATCGCCATTATCCGGAAAGACCGGGACCGGACACTCCTGTGCCCATCCGGCCAGTCCCAAAAACAGGGTGCAGCGACAAAGCAATTTTTTAAACGTTTCCATAACCGCAGGAAGGGTAAAATACGAATTTACCACCAATCAGCGGCCCAAATGGGATAAAGGGAAGGGTATGGGAGACAGGAGGTCGGTTTTGACTACAAGTCCCTTTTTTTCAAAAGCGCATAGGACCAGTAGACGAAAAGGGCCGTCCATACCAGGACGAGCAGGATCTCATACCAGTGGACCGCGTAGTTCAGCTCGATTTTTTCCCCGATCTGGTCGGCTACCGACTGAACTGCATTGAGGCGGGTGACGGGCTCCTTGATCAGGTTGGCCATGCTTTCAAGCGGCAGGAAGCTCTTGATGGTTTTGGCCGTATCCCAGGAAACGAATTTCCAGCCGAGGATCCCGAAAATCACCTGTTCCAGGATGGCCCAGATGATCAGGAATCCCAGGGCGAAAGCAGAGCGCTTCACCAGGATGCCCAGAAAGAGGCAGAAACTGAAAAAACCGACCAGCTTCACAAAGAAGGCCAGCAGGAATTCCAGATCTGAAAACACGATGGACAGCTCGTTGTAATCCGAATAAATACCCCCTAGGATCAGGGAAACCACGAAGACGAACAAGGTGGAAATCCCCGCAAAAACCAGTACTGTCAGAAACTTGGACCCGATAAACTCCCTTTTGGAAAGCCCGTCGATGAGGTTTTGTTTTATGGTTTTGTTGCTGTATTCGTTGGACATCATCGAAACGATCACAATGGCCAGGAAGAGTTTGAAGATGGCAGCCACATAGGTGTTGAAATGCCAGATATACGGGAAGTTGAAGATCCCCTGTTCCGCCAGGTGGAATTGTATGGGCCCGATGTCGAACTTTATCGCCGCAATCAGGGCGATGGAGGTGAGCAGCGCAAAGTAGGCGATGATCAGAAACCTGCTCGACCGGTTGTTCCAGAGTTTGATGTATTCTATTTGTAGGAGTCGTTTCATAATCGGGCAAAGGGTGGTTTATACATCCTGGTTGTTGGTGATGGTCAGGAATTGTTGTTCCAGGCTTTCCTTTCGCTTGACCAGGTGGGAGAGCACGATTTTGTTCTTAAAGCAAAGCTCGTTCAGGGTCTGGGCATCCATGGGTTCACTCAAATAGCCCAGCAGCAGGTCGCTGTCTGCCTCAACATGGGAAAAACTGCCGTGATTTTCCAAAAACTGCCGGAGCTTTTCCGGGTCATCCGCCCGCAATTCAAAGTAGCCGTGACTTGCAAGCATCCCGTCTACGGTGCCGTCGTAGAGGTTTTCCCCCTTGCGCAGGATGACCACGTGGGAACATACTTTTTCCACCTCGTCCAGCAGGTGGGAGGCCAGCAGGATGGTGGTACCCTCAGCGGCAATTTTTTTGATCAGCTCGCGGATCTGGTGGATCCCCTGCGGGTCCAGCCCGTTGGTGGGTTCGTCCAGGATCAGGATTTCGGGATCGTTCAGCAGGGCCGAGGCAATGGCCAGCCGCTGCTTCATCCCGAGGGAGAAGGTCTTGAATTTGCTGTCCCGCCGTTCCCACAGCCCGACCAGTCTTAATTTTTCTTCGATGCGGTCTTCCGGGACTTCCTTGATCCTGCAGACGAGTTTCAGGTTCTGAACCGCGCTCATGTAGGGATAAAAGTTAGGCCTTTCGATAATGGCGCCCACTTTTTTCAGCGCCTGGTGGGTGGAGGTATTTCCATCGAACCAGCTGAACGAACCGGAGGTGCGGTTCACGACATTCAGGACGATTCCCAGGGTGGTGGACTTGCCACTCCCGTTCGGCCCGAGGATCCCATAGACGTTGCCCTTTTCAATGGTGAAGGAAAGGTTTTTAACGGCGGTAAGGGGACCAAATTTCTTGGTGAGGTTGTTAACGGTCAGTATGGTTTCCAAAGGAAGTGTTTTTTGTCCGGGGTTTCTTTAGTTGACGATATAATCCGTAATTTGTTACAAAGTAATTCCAAATACCCGGCAAATGTCCGAAGAGCGCATGATGTCCAAAAAAAAGCCGGCCTATCCGGTCAGCCCTGCCCTTGAGGAGTATCTGGAGGAGTATAGCCGTAAAATCGAAATCCCCATCTACTACGATGATCTGTTGCGGTTTTCAGGCTCTGTGGTGGTTTACGACAAGAACGAGGAGGATACGCTTTGGGTACGCGTTTTCTACCCGGATTCAGAGCGGGAGGAGATCGATCTCGGCCTCAAAAGGGTCTATTCCATCCTGCATTCAGACGGGAGTGACCGAATTTTCCAGTACCTGAATGTGGATGCCGTGGACTTTTGCACCTTCGGAAATTCAAAACCCTTTCGCATCAAGATCAGGAACATCCTCAATGACAATTTTGTCTATTTCTACGTCAAGAAAACCGATGCTTCCCGCATCTACGGGCTGGAACTTGAGCACATGCTGTCGCCCTATAACCTCCATTTCCTGGTCTACAAGGACACCCTGATCGAAGAACATATTGCGGGGATCCCGGGGGATGTTTTTATCAAGGAAATGCTGCCTGCCTGTTCGGAGCCCGAAAAGGCACAGATCGCCAAGGAATTCGTGAAGTTCAACGAACGGTGTATGATCCGGTTGCTGGGCGATATGCGCTCTTACAATTACGTCATCGTGCCTATGATCGATTTTGACCAGCAGAGTTTTGAGGGAAGGCTCCGGATCTACCGCCCGCAGTTTTTCAAGGAAAATTTCAAAATGGTCCAATTGGTGGGAAGCAAGTTGTTACGGGATTCCGTAGACCAGTACAAGGTGGAGGAGCGTTCCATTGTTGCCAAACGAATCCTGAGTTCCGGAGACCGCCTCCGCAAACTCGTGGAGATCGCCCGAAAAGATACCATATCCCTGCCCGAAAATGTGGATCGTCTCAAGAAGGATATTTACGACCTCACCCTGGACGTGCATTTTAAAAAGTGCCAGCGCATGGGGGAGATCCTGGACCTTGCCCTGGATTTTGTCCGGAGGAACTACGAGGATGTAAGCATGAAGCAGATCATAGAAAAGAAGATTCAGATTTAGGCGAAGAGGGGAGGGCTAATGGATGGCGGGAATTGCCTGGGGGCCCCCACCCGCCCACTCAAAAGATAGGACCCTACCCTGCAAGGCAAAAGCACCCCCATCAGATAACCTCTGAAAACTCAAAAAGCGCCCCGACCTCTAGCATCCGGAAAGTAG
>JAWWDW010000154.1:0-5149 GCA_033719735.1 Robiginitalea sp.
GATTCGATTCATGAGTTATCCTGTAATCCGTATCTCAAAACTTAAAATTATATGTTACAGACGGGATGGGTATGGCAAAGATCGAACTCTGAAGCGCTTTTACCTCCCCGTTGTCCGTTACAAAAAACAGCGAATAGGGGTTGTTCCTTCCCAGCACGTTATAGACAGAGATGGTCCAGAAACTATGGGCCAGCTTGTTCTTCCTGTGATTGCCTTCAATATTGATCCCCAGGTCCAGGCGTATGTAATCCGGGATCCGCTGCGCATTGCGGTCGCTGTAAAACACATAGTCTGCATTGTTGAAATTGAACTGCCCAATCGGATAGGTTACCGGCCGCCCGGTCTGATAGGAAAAATTGAGGGAGGCGCTGTAACGCTGGGTAAACTTATAGTTCGCAATCAGGCTGATGTCATGCGGGCGATCGTAGTTGGAGGGAAAGAATTCCCCGTTGTTGACGCGCTCCTCCGGAAATGGGCTGTCAAACCGGATCAGCGAACGGGAATACGTATATCCCAGCCAGCCATTTAACTTCCCCTGTGTTTTTTTAAGCAGGAATTCAACCCCATAGGCCTTCCCATCCCCCTGGATCACCTCGGTTTCAATGGATTCATTGAGAAGGATCTGCGCCCCGGTTTTAAAGTCAAGCACGTCCTGAGACCATTTGTAATACCCTTCTACACTTGCCTCCAGCCCATCTTCCAGATTCTTAAAGAACCCCAGGGTTACCTGTTGGGAGGTCTGCGGTCGGATATTGAAGTCGCTGAGCTTCCAGGTGTCCAGGGGTGATACCGTGGTGGTATTGGTAAGGGTATGGATGTACTGGTACATATTGCTGAACCCGGCCTTTACCGACAAGGAGGGGTCCAGCAAATAGCGGGCAGAAAAACGGACCTCGGGCCCGCCGTATGTTTTTATGGACTCGCCACTGCCATAGGAAAGGGTGTCAATGGCAGTGGTTGGGTTCCTGGGCTGCCCGGGTGCATAAACGGTCTGGTCCGAAGGTCCCAGGGCTGTAAAAAGCGAAAGGCGCACCCCTGCACTCAGGCTGAGTTTATCGGTGGCCTCCCAGTCATCTGAAACGAAAATTCCGCCTTCAAGCCCCTGTTCCCGGGCTATTTCCTGAAAGGCTACATCGGAATCAGACCCCAACGGCTCCAGGGTGCCCGGATTCACGCGATAGTACTTGCCCGAAAGGCCATAGGTCAACCGATGGCGCTCATTGATCCGAAACCTGTTGAATCCCTTGAATTCTGTTTCTTCGACGGAATACCCCAGTTCAAAATCGGTGTTTGAATCGGCATCGTATCCAACATCAAAGGCATACCGGCTGTTGGCCAGGCTGAAAGAGGCATTGTTCCTTTCGTTAAACCTGTGATCCCATACCACCGAAGCCGCCCGGTTTGAATACCGGAAGGTGGAATCCGAGGTGATACTAAACCGGTCCTTGCTGTAGTAGCCCGTTGCCTTAATCCGGTTGTTTTCGTTGAGCCTGTCGGTATAGGTGCCTATCAGATCGTAAAAAGAAGCCGTACTGTTGCTCAGGTCCTCATCGTCCAGGGCACGGAGGATCCAGTCTGAATAGGCCACCCGCCCCCCGATGACCAGGGAGGATTTATCGCTTCTGACCGGGATTTCCAGGGCCAGGTTGGCTGTTACCGGCCCCACCGATCCTTCCCCTTTCAGTCCCTCTGTACTTCCATCCTTGGTCTGAATATCGAAAACCGAAGACAGCCTGCCCCCGTACTCGACCGGGATCACCCCTTTGAAAATTTCTACCTGCTCGGTGACAAAAGGGTTAAGCGCCTGGAAGATCCCGAAAAAATGAGTGGGGTTGTATACGATCGCCTCATTGAGGAGGAACATGTTCTGGTCGGTCCGTCCGCCCCGTACATTCAGTCCCAGGGCCCCCTCCCCTGCCCTGGAGATGCCGGGAAGGGATGCGGCCACATCCAGGATGTTCCGTTCCCCCAGGACAAGCGGGATGTCCTTGCTTTCCTCGGCGTTGATCACCTGGGTACCAGAGACCACTTCTTCCACATTCCGGTCCTGCCGGGCTTCAACCACCACTTCTTCCAACTGCTCCACCCCTTCTTCCACAAGCCAGTCCAACTGACCGTCGTTGTACAGGATGACCTGTTTCCGCTCGGCCTGCTTTCCTACCGAACGCGTTTCCAGTAAATTCAGTCCCGCTGGCAGGCGCAGTTCATAATAGCCATTGGCATCCGTAGCCGTACCCAACCCGCGGTTCCTTTCTAGGATTACCAGGTCCGCCAGGGGTCGGTTGGATCCCCGTTCCCGTACATAACCAGAGAGTATAAAGGATTCCCGGGGGTCTGACAGGTTTTGTTTCCCGATCCGGATGGTTTCCACTTCCCGGGAGGTGGACAGGGCCTGCTGGCTTACAAATACCGGGGTCACGGGCAGGGTGGTGGAAGGCCGTCCCTGTTCCCCGACAGCCATCACACTGTCCGCCCCCGGGCCGAAAAATCCCTCCGGGAGTTGATCGTAGATGAGGTTGTTGCGGGTAAGGACAAAGGTCTTCGGCCCGTACCTGAAAAGGTTTACTTCAGTGCCTTGGAGCAAATCCCCCAGGATGAATTCCGGAGTCTGACCTTCATACTCCCTTGATATTTTGGCGTCAGAGAACCAATCCTGCTGAAAGTACACCGCTATCCCGGTCCTCGCCTCCAGCGCTTCCAGGGCTTCCGGGATGCTGACATCCTGTAAACGCAGGTCTGTACGTTCCTGGGGAACCTGTGCTTGCAGCCCCAGGATGGATAGAAAAAGAAATAAAAAAAGGTAGGGGCGTTTGTGCATATGGATTGGTGGTAGAGGAGCCCCCACCATCGTATTGGAAATACCAAATAGCGGGAACCGATCAGTCCGGTGTTGGTTTAAATATAAGGATCGATTCGGAATTCTGGCGAATTTCTTCCGTATCCAGGAGCATTTTACGGAATTTGCCCTGGATATACAGCTCCGCCTGGTCCTCGTAATGCGGGCTGAAGGGATTTCCCGATTGCCCTGTCGGCAGGATGCTCACACTTTCTCCAGGGTCGGAGAAATCGATGATCCTTCGGGTGGAGGGGCCCGCAACGACCTTATAATACCCGGTGGAGTCATAGGAAAACATGAGGTTGTTGATCACTTCCCTCGTCCCGTGGACCGGGAAGGGTCCCACGTTGAAGAATGGCCTCAGTGATTCCACCCGTCCCAGGGGATGGCTGTGCTCCACGGTATGTACATCCTTCCAGCCCCAGTCCCCGGAGAACCCGCCGAAATCCTTTTCTATGGAAGCCACGGCACTGCGGAAAGCTTTCTGCACGATCGTTTTTCTGGTTTCTACCTGGTTTTCGGTGGTGACGTCATCCCACCAGATAAAATCGTCCTGCCCACTGATCGGGGCTATAAGCCTTTTGACCAGATGGGTTTTGAGCAGGGCCTCAAAGCCCTCGGGGCCGAGTTCATCCCTGAAGGTGTGGGCAAGGACCTGGTAGACCCAGCGATGGAAGATCACGGATTCCTTGCTATCCAGGTCTGCTTCCCCGTCCCATGCCACAAGGGCCTCCAGGATCGTATTTTCGGCATCCGAGGTGGACACTTCGCCCATGGCCGTCATGAAATTACCCACAATTTCAGGGTTGACTGAGGAGGTCACATCGGTGATCAGCTCCATGACATCTTCCCGGCCCCAGTCATTGCGGGGTTCAAGGCGCTCGACGATCCTGCGGGCCCGGTTTTCCGGCAGGTAATACCCCGGAATGGTCCCTACTTCTGCAGTGTCCGGTTGGTTGTTGGCGGAGTACACATAGCCCCAGGGAGGATTGATGGACCTCGGGTTCTGATCAAAAGGCAGGTCCGCGGGCTCCGGGTGGGACGAACCATCCAGGAACAATTTGGTGGAAAGGCTGTCGGGAATTTCACGGAGCCGGGCAGCGCCCCACCAGGCCACATTTCCCTGGGCATCTCCATACATGACATTGAGTCCCGGGGCATGGATATCCTTTACCGCCTGCTCAAAAGACGACAAATTGGCTGCGTGACTGATGCCATAGAGTGCCTGCAATACCTTGTTCTCCCCCATGGTGTAAACCCAGGACATACTCACCGGGCCCGAATCCTCAAGGGATGCGATCACTTCATTGATTACAGGGCCCCGATCCGTTTTGCGGTATTCAAACCTGACGGGGTCCTCGCCTTTCACCGGGATATCCACGACCGTGGTTTTGAAAGCCTTCGATCCCCCGGGTCTCATATACCGGTTGCTGTCCTGAGGGTCCGTGGTTTCGGAATAGAAATCGATATCGTCATTCTCAAACATGGTCAGGCCGTAGGCCAGGTTCCTGTCGTGGCCGAGGAGCGGAAAGGGAATGCCCCCCAGAAAATACCCGTACTTTTCAAACCCCGGTGCTACCAAATGGGCTTCGTACCAGACAGCGGGCTGGGCAAAACCAATGTGGGGGTCATTTGCCAGGATTACCTTGCCACTGCGGGTCTTTTCGGGTCCGAGCACCCAGGAATTACTCCCCTCCAGGGCTGGCAATGGGGTGCCGGCAAGGATCTTGCCTATGTCAGCGGATATCGCATGGGAGCCCGGCCCGGCTTCGCGGGAGTCATGGGTGCGTATCATGGTGGTATTGGAAGGGGATTTCCCCAGCAAGGCCGAGACGTATTCCATACCGAGGCGGTCCTTGACTTCCATCAGGAAGGGGTCCGTTTTATGGGCCATGGCAAAACTGAAGGCCATGTATCCAATGGAGTTATAAACATCTGCGAGGGTAAAGGGTTTCTTTTCAAGCCCCGTGAGGTAGTATTCAACAGGGGTCGTTCCTTCTTCAATAAATTGGTTGACCCCGTCCAGATAGGCCTGGGCCATCACGATAGACGGATCCGTAGGGTCCAGGCTGGCCAGGACCTCCTGTGTCGCCTCGTCAATCCCCAACCCGATAAAAAATCGGTCATTGGGCAGGGCATCCGGTCCGAAGGCCTCGGAAAGCCTGCCCGGGGCAATGCGTCTGAGGAGTTCCATTTGCCAGAGCCGGTCCTGGGCGTGCACGTATCCCAGAGCCCTGAAGGCATCGGTTTCGGTTCTGGCATAGATATGCGGAATGCCGTAGGTGTCAAAATATACCATTACGGAATCCCGCA
>JAWWDW010000155.1:0-5148 GCA_033719735.1 Robiginitalea sp.
AAACTAGGGATATACGCAGCAGGGATCAGCGGGTGATTTCCAGAATATCGAATTTCAGGGTACCATTGGGGACCTGTATCTCGGCGGTATCACCTACCTTCTTGCCCAAAAGCCCCTTTCCAATGGGTGAGGTAACGGAAATCTTACCGGCTTTGAGGTCTGCCTCGCTTTCTGCCACCAGGGTATAGGACAGCTCCATCCCGTTTTGTTGGTTGCGCAGTTTTACCGTGGAAAGCACCAGGACTTTTGAGGTGTCCAGCTGGGATTCATCGATGAGCCTGGCATTGGCGACCAGCTCCTCGAGTTTGGCTATCTTCATTTCCAAAAGGCCCTGGGCCTCCTTGGCAGCGTCGTATTCGGCATTTTCTGAAAGGTCACCCTTATCCCTTGCCTCTGCAATGGCTTGCGACGCTTTGGGCCGCTCCACATCTCGCAGGTGGTTCAATTCATCCTTCAGCTTCTTGAGCCCCTCTTCCGTGTAGTAGGATACCTTACTCATAGTCGTATTGTTTTATAAATAGAAAATCCCCTTAAACCTGCAGCACTGCAAGTTATTTAGAGGATTTTAAACAAATATAGGCAATTTTTACGGAATTTTGCGAAACAGAAACCCAGAGTCATGTCCCGTTCCCCCCTTCTTTTGTCAGTTATGTTGCTCTTTACGCTGGTATGTTGTGACAACGATACCGGCAGGCGAAACCCCTACCTGCAGGAGATTGGGTTCCGGTATGAAATCAACCTGAACCTCCCGCTCTACAGCCCGCTTCTCACCACAGGAAACCCGGTTTATATCGGCAACACAGGGGTTGGCATCCGGGGGGTGTTCGTGATGAATGCCGGGTTTGATGTCTTCCGGGCCTTTGAGGCCAGCTGCCCGAACCACGCCCCGAACACCTGTTCCACCATGGAGGTGGAGGGACAAAATGCCCGATGCTCCTGTGAGGATTTCGAGTACAGCCTCTTTACAGGCCAGCAACTGAACCGCCCATCCGATGATACCCGCTATTACGATATGCTGGAGTACCGGGCCAGCCTTTCCGGAAGTACCCTGGTGATCTCCAACTAACCCCTCTCAGGCCTTTAGAACCTGAGGGTGGCCCCTGCCAGGAAATGAATGCCCGCCTGTGGATAGTATCCCACCCCCTCCACAGTGGTAATCACTCCCGGGTTGCTGAAATCATCGTCAAAGGTGTAGAAATACCCATTTGAACTGAATTTGGCATCAAAGAGGTTGTTGACCAGCAACGTCAGGGTGGTATCCGGGAACCAGCCCTCGGCAGGGATCCGGTACTGAAGGTTAAAGTCCGTTTGGCTGTAGGCTTCCAGCCGGGATTTATCAGCCTCGATATTGCTCATGTACTGCTCGCCCACGTACTTGGTCAGCACTGCCAGTTCCAGATGTTCCATGGGGCGGAATACCAGCCGGCTTCCGGCTACCACCCCAGGCGAATAGGCGATCTCCGTATTTCCGAGGTTTTGTAATTCCCCGTCCCTCCGGAAGAAAAAGTCCACATTCCTGTTGGTGCTCAGTGCCACATTGGGTTGCCAGCGGAATTTTGCACCCAGGGGAATATCCGCGTCCATTTCCAGGCCCAGCCGATAGCTGTCTCCTATATTGGCCCGGATCGGGGCCCCTACATCATTCAGCTCCCCGGTCAGCACCAACTGGTCTCGGTACCTCATGTAATACAGGTTGGCATTCAGGCTCGTGCCCTTTTTCTGATACCGCCAGCCGAGTTCAAAATCGTGGAGCCGTTCCGGTTTCGGGTTTCCGTTCTCATAATCGTTCCGGTTGGGTTCCCGGTTGGCCACAGCGTAGGAAACATAGAGGTTTTGAAAGGGGTTCAAGCGGTAGGTAAGCCCCAGTTTTGGGTTGAAAAAGCGGAACCTGTCATCCACCAGGCCGGTCTGCTCCCCATTGGCCTGATACCGGACCCCCCTGTATTGTAAATCCACGAAAAACCGCCATTTCTCATCGAGCAGGTAATTCGCCTTGGCAAACACATTGAAGTCATCCTTTTGGGAATCGTCCTCGTAGTAGCGATCCCCACGCTCCAATTCTCCGGAATACCGGGCCCAGATGACTTCCCCGAAATGGTCCCCGCGATAGGTGTTCCAACCCCCTCCTACCGTGAGCTGCAAAGGGCCTTTTCGGTATTCACCGGAAAAAACGGTGCCGTAGAAATCATTGTCCAGCCACCGCCTGCGGACGTAATCCATCGTGGTAACTTCCTCCCCGTTGATGATCGGGTTTTCCAACCCGAGGAAACTGAGCTGGGCATCCGGGGCGAAGAGGATGTTGGTGTAATACCACTCATCTACATATTCTTCAAAGAACCCCCTGCCCCGGGTATAGTGCAGGGCAATATTGGTTTGAAAGGCAGGCGTCCATTGTTGGTTCCAGTGCAGTTGAAAATGGTCCTGTTTGTAATTGTCCACCTGGTTGTCGTAGAACCCCTCAAAATTCCCGTTCTCATCGAACTGGATGCCTGCCACATTGTACCGCCGGTTGGTCTCGATATTGTTGTCCACCCCTATGGCCGCCAACAGGTCCGGGTCGAAGCCGTACCAGGACTGGTAGGTGATTTCATGCCCCCCGAACAGCAACCCCTTAATCAGCGTGTTTTCATTTACAAAGGTCCCCTGCAGGAAATACGAATCCAGGTCGGAGGATGCCCGGTCGATGTAGCCGTCTGAGGCTATCCGCGACAACCGTCCCGAGAGCTCAAAATGGTCGCCCAGCAACCCTGTGCTGAATTTTGCCGTTGCCTTGTGGGTGTTAAAACTCCCGGCAGATCCCGACAGTTCCGCATAGGCCTCCTGGGAAAAGGCATCGGTCAGGATGTTCAGGCTGGCCCCGAAAGCCCCGGCCCCGTTGGTTGAGGTCCCCACCCCTCTTTGCAGCTGGAGGCTTTCTGTGGAAGAGGCGAAGTCAGGCATATTTACCCAAAAGGTTCCCTGGGATTCGGCGTCGTTGTAGGGAATTCCATTGATCGTCACGTTCACCCGGGTGGCATCGGACCCCCGAACCCGAATTCCCGTATATCCCACCCCGGCACCGGCATCGGAGGTAGTCACCACAGAAGGCAGGTAATTCATCAGGATGGGGATGTCCTGCCCGAGGTTGCGTTTTTCAATCCGCGCCTTCTTCAGGTTGGAAAACGTAACGGGGGCCTCCCGGGTGACCCGAACCGCCGAAACCAGCACCTCGTCCAGTATGATTTCATCGGACTCGACAGAATCCTTTTGTTTTTCCTGCGCAGGTACCAGCAGGGGAACCCCCAGGGTCATAAGAAAAAGAACAGCTTTTTTCATTCGTAAAAAGGTTACGAATAAAAGGGGCCATTATTCCTGTTTATACTTGATGATGTGGTAGAACCCTACCCTTTCAGGAAAGATGCCTGCCGATCCGGGACCCGGATCGCAGATCCGCTCAGTCCTCCCTTGGCAGCATTACCTGCCCAGGTTCATCGGGTATAATCTCAGCCCTGCCTAATCCCGGCGAATAACTACCGGTAACCAGAGCACCCCTTGTGAGACCCTGCAAAGATACAGACTCGCCGGGACGTAGGAAAGCACCCCAGGGAAAATTCAGCCGCCGACTGCCTGATGGGCCGGTTTCAAAAGGTCATTTACCGTCTTTACAGGATTGAAGGTAGCGATCGGAACCTCAATAAAGACCGTGTTCCAGTAGGCCATACCCCCGTTCCACAACCCGGGCAGCTCAAGGGCTTTCAGTGGCCTCCCTTCATAGGTCTTGTCTGTTATAAAACCCTGTTTGGGGTCCCTGAAATTCATAAGGTTGAATTTCGTTCCATAGGCATCCTTCACCCCGCACACCAGGTCTACCGGGTTGAAATGAGTAGCCTTTTTGAAGATCTCCAGTTGATGCGCATCGGTACCATCGACCTGGGCAGATTCCACGATCTGAAGGGATTCATTTCCATTGGCATCCCTGATCCAGAAGGGGCCGCCCCCGGGGTCTCCTTCATTCCTGACCATCCCGCATATGCGGATGGGACGGAACAGTTTGTCTTTCAAAACGGCGAGTTTTTCTTCGAGGCTGTATCCCGTATATGCCTGCGGCATTCGCACGTTCAAACGCCCCTCCAGGAACTCCCTGACCCGCTTCAGCAGGTCGTGATCCAGGGCCCCCTCCTCCAGCATCCGGCTGTACCGAAAGGCCTCTTCCTGAACCTCGAGAAGGTATCCCCCCAGTACTTCCTTCCAGGCGAGGATTTCTTCCAGGGAACGCTCGGGCACCACGTTATCGATGTTTTTGATAAACAACACGTCCGCCTCCTGTTCGTTCAGGTTTTCCAGCAGGGCCCCATGCCCCCCGGGCCTGAAGAGCAAACGGCCTTCCCGGTCCCGGAAGGGCTCATTGTCCGGGGTGACCGCCAGGGTATCCGTAGCTCCTTTCTGGTAGGAATACCCGACCTCAAAGGCACATCCGGTCTGCCCGGAGATCCGGTCAAGCACCTTTTCGTACTCCGATTCAAACATGGCCCGGTGCTGGAAGGAAATAGTGAAATGCAGGTGGGCACGGTCTGCGCTACGGGCATAAGCAGCCCCTTCCTTAAGATGTTCCTCCAGGGGGGTGGCCAGGTGTTCCCCGTATTTGTGGAATGGTAAGAGTCCCTTGGGATAAAACCCGTAATTGAGCCCTCCTTCGGAAAGCAGTTCCTCCACAAACGCATACAGGAATTCCCCCCCTTTTTCCGGACCTACCCCAAGGCGAGACCGTACAAACTCGTAGAACGGGAATTTTTCGATCCCCTCGTAAAAGGTCCTGATAGCCTCGTTTTTCTCATCGGAAAGGAATGCTTCCAGGGAATGCTTACCGGGCTTAAAGGCCTCCAGAAACGCAAACAGGGCTTTGAACATTCGCGAAGCCGCCCCGGAAGCCGGGGTAAACTTGGCAATCTGCTTCCCCTGGGAATACGCCCGGTAATGCTTTTGGAGGCGCTGCTGCTCTTCCGCACTCAGGCGCTGGATTCCATCCCCGATTACGGCGGCCTTACTCAGATGAACCGGTGGAATTCCCTCCCGAAAGGTTTCAATTTGGGCAAATACCTCCTGGGGGGATATTCCTTTTTCCGAAAAAAACGCACGATCCGCTTCCGTAAATAGTTTCATGTATTCAAT
>JAWWDW010000156.1:0-5140 GCA_033719735.1 Robiginitalea sp.
GAACTCACCAGCCGGTTGAACAGCCTGGTGGGAGACCTGCAGGCCGGGGAAGGGACCCTGGGCCTTTTGCTGAAAGACACCGTGATGGCTGAAGAGATCCGGCACGGCCTCAAATACCTGGATTCCGGCCTGGTCAAATTCGATGAGAACATGGAGGCCCTGCAGCACAAC
The DNA here is from genome assembly GCA_033719735.1 of Robiginitalea sp. Classification (GTDB taxonomy): domain Bacteria; phylum Bacteroidota; class Bacteroidia; order Flavobacteriales; family Flavobacteriaceae; genus Robiginitalea. The sequence continues at coordinate 172 of JAWWDW010000156.1, forward strand.
TGGCTCACCCGGGGATACTTTAAAAAGCTGGAACGGGAAGAGCGGAAGCAGGAGAAAAGGGAAAAGAAAAACAGGCAAAACCCATAAATAAACCGCCCCGAAGAAGCTTCAGGGCGGCTCGTTCAGCCCGTAGCGGGCTGCTTACTGGATTAGAGGACAATCGGATGTAAAAAACACTGACATGCAAATACCCCTTATGACATCCGTTTATTACAGGAAGTTGCCCTTCTCATCCAGTTTCAGTTTGAGTTTTTTGTCGCCATTGACCAGGGTAACCTTATAGGTCTTGGTTACGCCTTTGTCCTTGTGATAGCGAACCAGGTAGACGTCTTCATTGACGGTCCAGCCCGGGAAGCGATCCAGAATAGCGTTGCTGACGCTTTCGGGAAGCTTGACGTTTTCAAATTTTTCAATGGTCCTCAGGATCTTGCCGTCTTTGTCATAGGCAGCCAGGATCTTACCATCCGGGATATAGAACCGGATTTGGTAGTAATCGTAATCATCCTGATAGTATTCGGACTCTTCCAGGTTAAAGGCAGCTACTTTTCGTTCGAGCATTTGAACGGGGATGGCTGCGGGTTCTTCAGATGCCAGACTATTCAGATACTTATAGTTGGTGGCATACACGATCACTTCGGATAATTCCTCGGTCTTGATTACCTGTGCTATTGCCGGGCTGATCAACCCGATACACAACAGACTTAATAAAAGCTTTTTCATGGCCAGGGTTTTTAGGTTATACAATGCAGGCGTACTTAGCGCCGGTCAGATAAAAGTACCTCCTTTTACCACTGGCAACAATGATCTGCGTCAGTCTGGGCCGAGACAGGTGAGGGCAGGCTCCCCCCTGACGTAAATCATTGGCGGGGCACCCGGGGTTTTGTAGCTTAAATCCAAACCAAAGAACCTGTTGCCATGATCCATCCGATGTCTGAAAAATGGGTGTCCCTGGATACGACCGAACCGATCTGGAAGCGGTTTTTTATGATCGCTCCCCTGGCCATCGTCGGTACCCGGGAAGCAGATGGCTATGACCTGGCCCCCAAGCACATGATTACCCCCATGGGGTTTGACAATTACTTTGGTTTTGTCTGTACCCCATCCCACGGGACCTACCAGAACATCGAGGCGTACGGGGAGTTCACGGTAAGCTTTCCCAGACCGGATCAGACGCTGTTAACTTCCCTGAGTGCCTCCCCCCGGATGGCGGGTATCTCCAAGACAGAACAGATTATCGATTCCCTACCCACTTGCAGGGCAAGCGAAGTGGACGCCCTGTACCTGGAACAGTCCTACCTGATGTTTGAATGCAAGCACTTCAGGACCATCGACGGGTTTGGACGCAACAGCCTGATCACCGGTACCATCCTGCATGCCTTTGTAGATCCGGACTATCTGAGGGTTTCCGAACAGGACGAACAACAAATGCTCCACGAAAACCCACTGATGGCCTACGTGGCCGAAGGACGGTTTGCCCGGGTGGCGGAGACCTATCATTTTCCATTCCCAAAAGGTTTTAAGCGATGATGCCCACCCTCCAAATATCGAAAGAGGTCCAGGCCTGGCTCAATGCCCGTCAGGACGCCATCACCGGGTTTATCAGGGAACTGGCCCGGATGGAATCCCCGTCCTCGGACCGGGAGGCCCTGCTGGAAATCCTGTCATGGCTGGAAGCGCACTTCACCGCCCTGGGCATGCATACCATACTGGTACCCGGAAAAAAATCGGGGGGGTACCTCTACGCCCGCCCGAAGGGAAAATCCCCGGATCAGCCGGTACAACTCCTTATAGGGCACTGTGATACGGTCTGGCCCCTGCATACCCTCCGGGAAATGCCGCTTGACCAGACTGAGGAGCGCCTCTCAGGCCCGGGTGTATACGATATGAAGGCAGGAATAGCACAGATCTTCTTTGCGCTGCAGTGCCTTTCGGATCTGGACATGCATCCTGGCGTTCTGCCCGTGGTCCTCATAAATTCGGACGAGGAGGTCGGCAGCCGGGAATCCACGGAGGCGATCCGCCGGTTGGCACGTATTGCCGACCGCGCCTTTGTGCTCGAGCCCCCGCTCGGCCTGGATGGAAAACTCAAGACGGCCCGTAAGGGCCTGGGTCGCTTCACCCTGACGGTACACGGAAAAGCTGCCCATGCCGGACTCGACCCCGAAAAGGGCGCCAATGCCATCGTTGAAATGGCCCGGCTGGTACAACAGCTCTACGCCCTAAACGATTTTGAGACCGGTACCACTGTGAATGTGGGCCTGATCGAAGGGGGGATCTCCCCCAATACGATCGCCCCACAGAGCCGGGTGGTACTGGATGTTCGCGTACCTACCCGTGCGGAAGGCGAGCGGGTGGAAGCAGTTATCCGATCCCTCCAGACGCAGACCGAAGGCGCCCGTCTGGAAATTGAAGGAGGATTTGGCAGGCCCCCCATGGAACCCACGCCCAGGAACCAGCAACTCTGGGCCCTGGCGGCCAAAACGGGTAAGGCCCTTGGGATTGAACTCAGGCAGGCTGCTGCGGGTGGAGGTTCCGATGCAAATACGACCAGCCAGTTCACTGCAACCCTTGACGGACTGGGAACCCCGGGAGACGGGGCCCATGCCCGGCATGAACACATTCAGACAGCCCGCCTGGCGGAACGCACCTCCCTTCTGACCCTTTTACTGATGATGGAACCCTTAAAACAGAACGGATGAAAAAGCAGGTTGAAATATTCACTTCCCTTACACGGATCTCGGATCTTGCAGAATCCCCATTTGATATCCGGGCCATCCACAGGGGACTCTGGGAAATGGGGGATTATGTGGTGTGTAAGATCACGGATCCCGGGGGGCATACCCTTCTGATTGAACTGCCGAACGGTCGCATGCGTGGCGTCATAGGGGGCGAAACCATTATGGGCGCCCTTGGGGACCGTTTTGCCACGCTGGAGGCCACCGGAAGCTGGGAAGAAGTGGGTGATGACCTGAAGATGCACGTGCTCACAGGGGCCGGCCTTTTTGGAAAACTGACCTCCAAGTCCGTCTACCTCCCTCCGATGATGGAACTCCGGTATTTGGGCCATGTCTTCAGGGACAAGCGCAAAATGCGTATGGAGGATTTTGTCGCCCCGGTGGAAGAGGCCCCGTTTAAGACCCCGGTCATCCTGTTTTTTGGCACCTCCATGTCTGCCGGAAAGACGACCTCCGCGCGTATCGTCGCCCATTTGTTTAAATCCGCCGGGTATTCGGTATTGGGCGCCAAGCTCGCAGGGGCGGGGCGGTATAAGGATATCCTGGCCGTAAAGGACGTCGGTGCCGATGCTATTTTTGATTTTGTGGACGTCGGCCTTCCTTCCTCCATCTGCCCGAAAGACCTCTATCGCAAAAAGCTGGATCAGTTGTTGAGCCGGATGGCAGGCGTGGTGGCAGATGTGGCCGTGGTGGAAATCGGGGCATCCCCCCTGGAGCCCTACAATGGATCCATCGCCATCGAAGCCCTGAAACCCAACCTGAAATTTTCCGTCCTGAGTGCCTCGGATCCGTATGCGGTACATGGGCTGATCGACGCCTTCGGCATGAAACCCGACCTGGTTACCGGGGTGGCTTCCAATACCCTGGCCGGGATCGACCTGGTCGAAAAACTGAGCGGGGTCAGGGCCGTTAATTTCCTGAATCCCAAAAATGGGGCATTCCTCCGGAAGGAACTTGGGAAGGCTACGGGAATGAACCTTAAAAAACGCAATCATGCTGAGTCCGAACGCCGTCGAAATCCTCAGGGCGCGATATCTGAAGCGGAATAAGGCCGGTGAAGTAGCGGAAACCCCGGAAGAACTCTTCCGAAGGGTCGCCGCCGCTGTGTCCGCAGCTGAAGGCCGGGATGCCTCCCTCTGGGAGGAGCGGTTCTTCCAGCTGATGCGGCAGTGCGTATTTTTGCCAAATTCTCCTACCCTGATGAATGCCGGCCTGGCGGAAGGCCAGCTGAGCGCCTGTTTTGTCCTGCCCGTCTCGGATACCATGCAATCTATATTTGAGACCCTGAAACACACGGCCCTGATCCACCAGAGCGGTGGGGGGACGGGCTTTAACTTCAGCGCCCTGCGGCCCCGCGGGGATCGCACGGGGGCCGGCCCCGCTTCAGCCTCGGGCCCTCTGGCGTTTATGAACGTATACGATGAAGCCACGGAACAGGTGAAACAGGGCGGGCGCCGGCGGGGGGCCAACATGGGCATCCTGAACATCACCCACCCGGATATCCGGCTTTTTATCGAAAGCAAGTCAGACCCCGATTCCCTGCGGAACTTCAATATTTCTGTGGGCGTCACCGACGCTTTCATGCGGGCGGTGGAAGCCAATGCCCCCTGGACGCTCACCAATCCCAGGGATGGTCGAAAATGGGGGGAGGTCCGGGCGCGGGAACTCTGGGAGGTCCTTTGCCATCAGGCCTGGAAAACGGGAGACCCCGGCCTCCTGTTTCTCGACACCATCAACAAAGGGAACCCCCTACCCGGACTGGGCCCGCTTCAGGCGACAAACCCTTGCGGGGAACTGCCGCTGTTTCCATATGAGAGTTGCAACCTGGGTTCTGTGAACCTTTCCAAAATGCTGAAAACACCGCCGGATGGCGGGCCCGTCGTGGATTGGGACCGGTTGGCCGAAGCGACGGCCCATGCGCTGCGCTTTCTGGATGACGTGATAACCGTAAACCGCTTCCTGCTGCCCGAGGTCCGGACCATCACCCTGGCCAACAGAAAGGTAGGGCTCGGGGTTATGGGCTGGGCGGAACTGCTCATGGAACTGGGCATCCCCTACGCTTCAAAAGAGGCAGTGGAATTGGGTCGGAAGGTGATGCGCTTCATTCAGGAAAAAAGCCTGGAGGCTTCCCAGGCCCTGGCGGCCGAGCGGGAGGTTTTTCCCAATTGGCGAAAGAGCCGCTTCTACCCGGATCGGCCACTCCGAAACGCCAGTTGCAACAGCATTGCCCCCAC
>JAWWDW010000157.1:0-5135 GCA_033719735.1 Robiginitalea sp.
AGTCTTCTACGTTTTTCTCAAGGCTGGTGCCTGCAGGAGGCCCCTGCGTATTGTTTACCAGGATATCCACGGGGTTTTCCTGCAGATAGGCACGGATGGCCTGCTGATAGGAGGGAAGGTCCGTATAGTCCAGGACGCGATAGGCATGGGAGGTCCCGGTAGCCTCTTCGAGCTTCTTCACAAGGTCCTCCAGTAACGCCTCACTTCGCGCCACTACGGTTACCCGGGCGCCGCTTCGGGCGAGTTGTTCGGCAACCGCCCTACCGATCCCTTTGCTGCTGCCCCCGATCAGGGCGTGTTTTCCCTTCAGAGATATGTTCATGATTCAGTCGATGTTGATTAGCGGTATTCCTCCCGTGCCGGACTGAAAATGTCCATGAGTTTGCATGCCGTTAACGCCCTGCCGCTGTGGGGGGCAAAGGAGGGGATGAGCACGATGTCCCCCGGCCTGTAAATGCGGGTTTTCCCTTCCAGGGTGAATTCGAATTCCCCTTCCATCACGTGCAACAGCTGTTCGTGTTCGTGCTTGTGCTCCGGGACGATCGCCCCGGGGGCCACCTCCCAGAAAACAAGGCTCATAGCCTCCCCGTGCACGAATTTTCCCCTGAATCCGGGGATGAGCTCCGTTTGTGGGAGGGTATCCATTGAAAAATCCATAGGACTGGTTTTGTTTCGTTCCTGCTCTAAAGTACGGGTTTTGGGTGACATGCCCCCCGGTTGTTTTTGCCCTGGCAGGTTGCGTATCTTTGGATCCGGATAGACAAAACCATGAACGTACATTTTATTGCCATCGGAGGCAGCGCCATGCACAACCTGGCCCTGGCCCTGCACGATAAAAGCTATCGGATCACGGGTAGTGACGATGTCATTTTTGAACCTTCCAGGAGTCGCCTTCAAAAGGCCGGCCTGCTCCCCGCCGCCGAAGGGTGGTTTCCCGAAAAAATACACAAAGGCCTGGATGCGGTAATCCTCGGCATGCATGCCAAGGCGGGCAATCCGGAACTGGAACGCGCCAGGGCACTCGAGATCCCGGTCTATTCCTACCCGGAATTCCTCTATGAGCAGTCCAGGGAAAAGACCCGGGTGGTCATAGGGGGCAGCCATGGGAAAACCACCATCACCTCCATGATCCTGCACGTCATGCAGTACTGGGATAAGCCGGTGGATTATATGGTAGGGGCCCAGTTGGAGGGGTTTGATCGCATGGTACAACTGACCCGGGAAAACGAGTTTATCGTGCTGGAGGGGGATGAGTACCTCTCTTCTGCCCTGGACCCGCGTCCCAAATTCCATCTCTACCACCCGAATATCGCCTTGCTCAGCGGGATTGCCTGGGACCATATCAACGTATTCCCCACCTTTGAATCCTACCGGGAGCAGTTTCAGGTTTTCCTGGAGTCCATTGTCCCGGGGGGGAGCATTACCTACAACACGGAAGATGCAGCGGTCAAGGCCATGGTGGAACGCCTAGATGCCCCCTTGCGAAAGTTTCCATACCATACCCCCTCCTATGAAATATCCCAGGGCCAGACCCTGTTGGAAACCCCCGAAGGCCCCTTGCCGCTTCAGGTATTTGGCCGGCACAACCTGAGCAACCTGGCCGGGGCCAAGTGGATCTGCCAGCAAATGGGGGTGGATGAGGCGGATTTTTACGAAGCTATGGCGAGTTTTAAGGGGGCTGCCAAACGCCTGGAACGCCTTGCAAAGATCCGGGACTCCTATGTGTTCAAGGATTTTGCCCATTCGCCGAGTAAGGTAGTGGCTACCACCCGGGCGGTAAGGGAGCAGTTTCCGGACCACCGCCTGGTCGTCTGCCTGGAACTCCATACCTACAGCAGCCTGAATGCCGGGTTCCTAAACCAGTACAAGGGAAGTCTGGATGCCGCAGACAACGCCTTGGTTTTTTATGTGTCGGAATCCCTGGCCATCAAGGGTCTGCAGACCATCCATCCGGAGGATGTTCGAACGGCTTTCGCAAAGCCGGACCTGGAGGTCTGTACAGAAACCCGGGCTTTACGGGAATTCCTCTACAACCTGCCCATGGAAAAGACGGTCCTTTTACTGATGAGCAGCGGAAATTACGGCGGGCTCGACCTGGAGGCGTACTGTGCCCAACTGAAATAACCTGCTATACGCCGAATTGGGTGAGGTGGTGGTCCAGGTGTTTATACTGCATCTGTCCCCATTGCTCCGCAGTGAACTCCCCGAAGATCGGATGCGGGTTCCAGACTTCCCGGTCTTTCAGGGTATGGAATTCACGGACCATTTGCTTTAGGATTGGCAGTTCTTCCGACAGCTTTTTTGCTTCCCGGGCTTTGGCAAAAGGGGCAGTGGGCAGGTTTTTGCGCCAGGGACGGTCATTGTACATGCTTTTTCTGAAAAGTACGCGGATCAGCGGATTGCCCTTCTTTTTTGGAGGCTTGTTGGCGATTCCCACCTTCAGCGGAACCTGGCAGTGCCATGCCATTTGGCCAACGGTCATCCGGCCCCACTGGGGTTGCAGGCCTTCTTCAAGCATGTCGAGGCGGCTGAGGATTTCCTCAAAAGTTTCCTCTTCAAAGAGCGATTTCATAGCTCAGGCGATTTCTTCTAAAAGTACGATTTTAATCGGATCCCGCTGGCAGCTTGCATCTTATTTAATTACCCTATTTTTATATGGAGAAAGAAGAGAACCGCACTCGTATAAAATCCTGGTGTCCTTCGGAAAGGCCGAGGGAACGATTGCTGCAAAAGGGAGCAACCCAGCTGACCGACGCGGAACTCCTGGCTATATTGCTGGGTTCCGGCTCCAGAAAGGAAGATGTCCTTTCCCTGGCGCGGCGGATTCTGGGAAACAGGCCCGCGCCCCTGAAAACCCTGGGCCGGATGACGGTTTCCCAGCTCGTGGAATTCGAAGGCATCGGCACGGGCAAGGCGGTGGTGGTGCTGGCGGCCATGGAACTGGCACGGAGGTATGCTTTCTGTCCGGAGCCCAGAAACCGGCCTGTCCGTCAAAGCAGGGACGCCTATGAAGAACTCAGGCCACTGATCGCCGATCTGATGCACGAGGAATTCTGGGTCCTCTACCTGAATAATGCCAACCGGGTCCAAAGCCGTTTCCAATTGAGCAAAGGCGGGCTTACCGGTACCCTGGTGGATGTCAGGCTGATCCTGAAAAAGGCCCTGGAGCTCGGGGCGGTAGGGTTGATCCTGGCCCACAACCACCCCTCCGGGAACCTCCGTCCCAGCAAGGCTGACCTGCAGATTACCCGGAAGACAAAAAAGGCGGCGGCCCTGATGGATCTAAGACTGTTGGACCATTTGATTGTACATGGCTCAGAATATTATAGTTTTGCGGATGAACAACAGTTATAACCCAAGGCCTGCGTGCTTCTGATCTACACCCATAAAATTACCCCGAGGTTCACCTACATCACCCGTCAGGTGTTTACGCGAATTCTCGGAATTGAGATCAGTTACACCACGCGGGTAGAGGATTTCATAAAACACTCAGGTCCCAAGATCACCTATACCCGGCAGCCGCTTCAGAACGAGTTTTTTATCAGGAGCCACGAGTTGTTGTTTCAGCAGGGGGTTGAGGACCTGGAAATTCAAATGGATGCCTGGGATGGACTTCCCTGTTTTTTCAGGACGGGGGAACGGAGCAACCTGCCTTTTGATATCCTGGCGGCTTCCTTTTACCTGCTGAGCCGGTATGAGGAATACCTGCCGCATGTAAAAGACATCCATGGCAGGTTTCCCCCCAGGGAAAGCATGGCTTACCAGCACGGGTTCCTGCGCAAACCCCTGGTGGACCTGTGGGCATACAAACTCCTGGAGGTCCTTCAGGAACGCTTTCCGGATATCCGGGTGGCCAGCCCTTCCTACCGCTTTAATCCCGTGGTGGATGTCACCACCTCCCATTGTTACGCACACCGAGGTTTTTTCAGGGGTATGGCCGGCTTCATGCTGGATCTGTCCCGGTTGCGGTTAAAACGAATGTGGGAACGGATCCGGGTATGGTTCCGGCCGGCTTCGGACCCCTATAACAATTACGAGCATCTGATTTCCCTGAACCAGAAGTACCGGTTGCGGACCATGTTTTTCTTCCAGTTTGCCGAGTATTCCACCTATGACAAGAATGTGTCCCCCTACAACAATGCCTTCCAATACCTGATCAAATCCGTGGCGGATTATTGCATTGTTTCCCTGGCGGTTTCCTACACGGCCTCGGAGGACCTGGAAATCCTCAAAGAGGAAAAAAAGCGGTTGTCCGAAGTGTTGCACAGGCCTGTGAAGTATTCCCGGATCCGCTACAACCGGGTGGATATCCCACATACCTACCGCAGCCTGATCGAAGCCGAGTTCACCCAGGACTACTCCCTTGGGTACACCCATGAGATCGGGTTCAGGGCCAGTACGTGCACCCCGTTTTTCTTTTACGACATAACCCTGGAAAGCCAGCAGCCGATCAAGGTTTGTCCCTTCGCCTTCCACGATTATGCCCTGTTGAAATATACTACGGAGGAATCCCTCTGGAAGGACCTGGATACGATCTACCAGAATGTGAAGTCCGTAAACGGCAGGCTTATCCCGGTATTTTCGAACGAACTGCTGGGAGGGGATCAGAAAACGGACTGGTTGGCTCTTTACGAGGAAATCCTAAAAAGGTATCATGCTTAACAAGCCGATCAGTGATATTTTCTTTGACCTGGACCATACCCTCTGGGATTTTGAGCGGAATTCGGCCCTCACCTACCGCAAGCTTTTTGAGCAGCATGCCATCGAGTTGTCCCTGGAAGAATTCCTCGGCCATTACGTACCCCTGAACCTGCAGTTCTGGAAAAAGTACCGGGAAGGCAGGATCACAAAGGAAAAGCTCCGATACGAAAGGTTGAAAACGGTTTTTGACCGCATGGGGTTCCCCATTTCGGATACGGAAATCCACCAGCTGTCCGAAGCCTATATCGACCAGTTGTCCTCCCATACGCACCTGATCCCGAATTGCCTTGAAACCCTGGATTACCTGAAAGGGAAATACCGCCTTCATATTATCACCAATGGGTTCGAGGAGGTGCAGTTTCGAAAACTCAGAAACAGCCGGATCGATACCTATTTCCAGGAGGTGGTGAATTCAGACCGCGCCGGGGTCAAAA
>JAWWDW010000158.1:0-5134 GCA_033719735.1 Robiginitalea sp.
AAAACATCAGCGATCAGCAGATCAATTCACAAATTGCAGTGCTGAATGAAGATTTCAACGCCGCCAACAATGATGCCAACCAGGTACCTGCCGAGTTTGCCGGTCTTGTGGCTGATTCAGATTTCAACTTTACCCTGGCCCAGGTGATCCGGGTTTCCTCCACCCGCACTTCCTGGGGCACCCGGGATGAGATGAAATTCTCTTCCAACGGGGGATCAGATGCCATCAATCCTTCAACCCACCTAAATATATGGGTATGCAACATTGGAGGGGGCATCCTGGGATATGCCCAGTTCCCCGGTGGGAATGCGAGCACAGACGGGGTGGTCATCTCCCCTCAGTATTTTGGTACGACCGGGTATGTCAGCGCCCCGTTTGACCAGGGACGCACCGCCACCCACGAGGTAGGGCATTGGGCGAACTTACGGCACATCTGGGGCGACGGGCGCTGCCGGCAGGATGATTTCGTATCCGACACCCCCTCCTCAGACGGACCGAATTACGGTTGTCCTTCCTACCCGACGGTAAACTGCCGTTCCAATGACATGACCATGAATTATATGGACTACACCAACGATGGGTGTATGTACATGTTCTCAGAAGGTCAAAAAGAACGGATGCGCGCAATTTTTGCCCCCGGAGGCCCCCGGGACGGGTTTATAGCTACCCCCTGATCTGAGAGAAATCCAAACGTTAAAAAAGGCACTTATTCCAAAGTGCCTTTTTATATTTAAGTACTATGAGAATTTTGCTCCTGATCCTGTATGCGCTGGGAGCTCTGGCATCATGCCAGGGACAACAGGGCACGTCCCAAACCATGCAGGGCGTCCTTTACTCAGAACAGACCCGGGGCAGGGTTTTTGAAATTCGGGTATCTGCAGATAGCATCCGGGTTCTCGCGCAAGGAGTGGAGAATTTCAAAAAGGCAGCCGCCCTGACACCAACACAGATGGAAACCCTCAGGATATTGATTGCAGATATTCCTCCCGAGGACCTCCCTGCGCTGGAAACATCCACCGAAAATAGCGCGACAGACCGCGGGCCTTTTGCACAGGTGACCCTTTTCTCCGAGGAAAGGACCTACTCCTCCCCCTATTTTGACGTGGATAACCCGCCCGTGGCACTTCAGTCTACAATCAGGTATCTCAGGGAATTGGGGGATTCCCTTGAATAACGCTGATTAGTTCGTAATTTTGCCAAAAAATCAGAGACATGCAGATTGCTGAAATTCAGGATGAAATCGTAGGGGAGTTTTCCATGTTTGACGACTGGATGCAGCGCTATGAATACATGATCGAACTCGGCAAGTCGCTCCCGAAAATTGCGGAAGAATACAAAACGGAGGACCACCTGATCAAAGGCTGCCAGAGCAAGGTCTGGGTGCACGCCGACCTGGAAGACGGGAAAGTGATGTTCACCGCGGACAGCGATGCCATCATCACCAAGGGAATCATCGCCATCCTGATCCGGGCCTTCAGCAATCAGAAACCGGCAGACATCCTTGCTGCCAGTACGGACTTTATCGATGAAATCGGGTTGAAGGAACACCTTTCCCCCACCCGGGCAAACGGCCTGGTCAGCATGATCAAACAGTTGAAAATGTATGCCCTGGCCTATGAAACCCAAATGGAGTCCTGAAACTCCATCCCGGAAAAACCAAGAAACCAATGGATCAAGACACTAAAATAGATACACAGGAACTCGGGGAGAAGATCGTCCGGGTCCTGAAGACCATTTACGACCCGGAGATCCCTGTGGACATCTATGAACTGGGGCTGATCTACGACGTCTTTGTCAATGAGGCCTATGAGGTGAAAGTCCTGATGACCCTGACCTCGCCAAATTGCCCGGTGGCGGAATCCCTGCCGCTTGAGGTGGAGGAAAAGGTCAAATCCCTGGATGTGGTCTCGGACGCGGAGGTGGAAATCACCTTCGACCCCCCCTGGACGCAGGAACTGATGAGCGAGGAGGCAAAACTCGAACTGGGTCTTTTGTAAAAATCCGATATCATGGAAGGGGAAATTGTCAATCGCGTTGCAAAAAGTCCGTTGCTGACCCTGGACCTGGAAGAATTCTATCCAAAAGGGCAACGCTTCGGGATCGACCTGAGTCAATGGCTGGAAGAAGGGCTGATCCTCAGGGACCAACCCTTTCGGGATACCCTGAAATCCCACGACTGGGAATCCTATCGGGAAGGGTATGTATACCTGCACTGCAGTACGGATGCCATTGTCCCCGCCTGGGCTTACATGCTGATAGGCTCCCACCTGAAAGGGATTGCCCGTGAAGTGGTGGTTGGCTCTCAGGAGCTTTTGGAAACCCTGCTTTTCCGCAAGCGCATGAAAACCCTGGACCTGGAAGCATACCGGGGCCGCCCTGTGATCATAAAGGGATGCAGTAACCTGCCCGTACCTTCAAGTGCTTACGTCTGGGCCCTGCAGCGGGTGCAGGAGGTAGCGCGTTCGGTCATGTATGGAGAAGCCTGTTCTGCCGTACCCCTCTTTAAAAAAAAGTAGGATTCCGTTCCCCGTGAATATATTACTTTTGACCTTCTCAACAGAAACACTGACAGACCATGAAAAAAATTCTTTTTACACTGGTTTTCCTGGGTGCCGGGGCTTTGACGTTCGGACAAACCCTGGAGGAGCTCAAGGAAGCCAAAAAGATCAAAGAAGACTCCGTAAGTGCCATACAGGGGCGCGTTGACGCACTGCAGGAACAGATCGATGAATACCCCGGGTGGAAAGTTGGGGCTTTCGGCACCATTGGCGGAAGCCTTTCCCAGTTCAACAACTGGTATGCCCAGGGCTTTCCCAACAACAGTGCAGGGCGGATTGGGATCACGGTGAACCCGTATGCCAAACTGGACCGGGAGAAATACTTCTGGTACAACACCGCCCAGATCAACCTGGGCTGGGTGAAATTCGACGATAAGGACGATCCCGATGACGATGACGGGTTCAGGCAGTCCAACGATGTGTTCAACCTGCAATCCCTTTTTGGATACAGCCTTACAGAAAAACTGTTCGCCTCCACCCTTCTGGAATACCGGACTACGGTGCTGAGCAACTTCAACGATCCGGGATACCTGGACCTCGGGGTGGGGATTACCTGGAAACCGATCCCCCAGCTTACGGTAGTGGTACACCCGCTCAACTACAACTTTGTTTTCAGCAGCGGGGACTCCGTGTTTGATTCTTCCTTCGGGGCCAAACTCCTGGCTACCTATGAGCGAAAGATCGGCGGACTCGATTACAAATCCAACTTCTCTGCCTTCCAGAGTTATAAGAGCAGCAACCTTTCCAACTGGACGTGGACCAACGTCTTTTCGTATAAGGTCTGGAAAGGCATCGGCCTTGGCTTCGAATTTGGACTGAGGGACAACAAGCAGGAGGCATTGAATTTTGCCCTTGCCAATTTTGACGACACCACAGGGGATCCGACCCCTACCTTTGATAATATCGACAACAAATTACAGACCTACTGGCTTCTGGGTCTGAGCTACGATTTTTAGGAGAGACAGCCTCCCTGAAATAAAAAAGCCCGGACGAAAATCCGGGCTTTTTTGTTGGGGTAATTCCATCACATCTGGTTAGGTGAACCATCAGATCTGATCTGGAGATAAACACTCTTACTTAAACACCCTATAAAGGTAAGAAGCAACGCTCAGAATTCCGCTATTTTTGTTGCGAGAATCCGGGGATTTGTGGTATGCCCGGTATAAAGGCGTTTTCATCGCTGAAAAGCACCTCCTCATTCCTCCTGGCTATACTGGTCCAGGTTCTCCGGATAGAGAAAATTGTTATACGGGAACCGGCTGATATGGATCTTGCGCACCTCCCGGTAAACCGTTTTCCGGAACTCTTCCAGATTCTCCTTGTTCAGGGCCGAGATAAAAACGGCATTCCCCGACATCCGCTGCATCCAGGTGGTTTTCCACTCCCCAATACTGTAATGCCTGGAGGTGCGCTCTGTAATAAGGTCGTCTTCATCCACTTCTTCCGGACGGTACAGGTCTATCTTGTTGAAAACCATGATGGTTTCTTTCTCCGTACAGTCGATTTCAGAAAGGATCTGGTTTACAGAATCGATATGGTCCTCAAAACTCGGATGCGAAATGTCCACGACATGCAACAGCAGGTCGGCCTCCCGGACCTCATCGAGCGTGCTTTTAAAACTCTCCACCAATTGCGTTGGAAGCTTGCGGATAAACCCGACGGTGTCGGAAAGCAGGAAGGGAAGGTTTCCCAGCACTACCTTCCGAACCGTGGTGTCCAACGTGGCGAAGAGCTTGTTCTCGGCAAAGACCTCGCTCTTGCTTATCACATTCATGAGGGTGGATTTGCCCACATTGGTATACCCCACCAGGGCCACCCGCACCAGGGACCCGCGGTTGCCCCGCTGGGTTTCCATCTGCTTGTCGATCTTCGCGAGTTTCTTTTTCAACAGGGCGATCCGGTCCCGTACGATACGGCGGTCTGTTTCTATTTCGGTCTCCCCGGGACCACGCATCCCGATCCCCCCGCGCTGGCGTTCCAGGTGGGTCCACAACCCTGTAAGCCTGGGGAGCAGGTATTCATACTGGGCCAGCTCCACCTGGGTACGGGCGTAACTGGTGGAGGCGCGCTGGGCGAAAATATCGAGGATCAGTCCGGTACGGTCCAGGATCTTACAGCGCAGTTGTTTTTCGATATTCCGCTGTTGTACCGGTGTCAGTTCATCGTCAAAGATTACGGAACCTACCTGGTGTTCCTTTACAAAAGCCTCGACTTCCTTGAGCTTCCCGGAACCGATAAAGGTTTTGGGGTTGGGGATTTCCACCCGTTGCACAAAACGCTTTACCACCTCACCCCCGGCGGTATAGGTCAGGAATTCCAGCTCATCCATGTACTCGCGGACCTTGTCCTCCGGTTGCTCCCGGTTGATGACCCCAACCAGCACAGCATTTTCATGGGATATCGTTTGTCGCTCCAGCATAAAATTCAAATCTCCTACAAAACTACACAATCGCGGATTAGTCTCCTGTTTTTCCGAATCACCAGGGTACAGGCCAGCAGCTTAAGGGAGGTGTAATTCTTGAAATCACCAAAGCGCCAAAAGAATAATTTCTAAAATATAACCATTCCTTGATTCA
>JAWWDW010000159.1:0-5133 GCA_033719735.1 Robiginitalea sp.
AATGGGGGATACCCGAAGATCTGAAATTCCCGGGTAAGTACCCGGCATCCATCTTCGGTGAAAACGGACAAAAAATGCGTTCCCGGCAAAATGTTTTGAAAGGTTCCGGAGGTATCTCCAATCCTTTCGTCCAGACGGAATGTATAGGGATAATCTCCCTGTGCATTCACAAGGACTTCATAATTGCTTCCAAAACCATCCGGGTTCAGGGAGATATCCAGGCTGGCCGGGGGTTCAGCGAATTGCACCACCGTTGTGGCCACGGAAGTACACCCTCCAACCCTTCGTATGATCGAAACTTCATAATCTCCTGGCAGGTTGGTTTGCAGGACAGGTCCGTTTTCCCCCGGCAGTACTTCATTATTGAGAAACCAGGAGAATTCATAGGCCGAAGGATCGAGGCCTGTTTCGAGTAAAATCATGGACGGGAGCTGGTTGTCCTCCGGAGAGGGACATAGCAGGTAGGTCTCCCGGAGCGTCGTCTGCGCAGCCGGTTGAAACTCCAATCTCACCGGGACAACCGTTGCACACCCGGTCCGGGGATCTGTTACCCGGGCATAGCTTTCGAGATCGGAACGGATGGGGATTTCGGTTGCCAGTGGATTCAGGCCGTCTTCTGCTTCCGATAGGTTCACATGATACGTAACCTCAAGCCCGGTCTGCCCCCCGAGCAGTTCCTGGTTGAAATCCAAAAGGTTAACCAGGGCTTCGCCGGCCCCGTTGCCGCAAACAGGGCGTGGAGCGGGCGTTGCAACCACCGGAGCGGGCTCGGTCCGTATCAGAAAGTCCCCTATGGCATAGGCTCCTGTGGAGGTGTCAATGAGGCGGTAATAGATCCGTTGGGGATTTTCCCGGGTTGTGTATTCCGTTTCGGGATCAACAGGGGCGGTATTTGCCGAAAGTGCTTCCGGGGATTCAAAGAAAACAGCCAACAACCCTTCTCTGCCATTGTAGATCTCGGGAAACCTGTCGGCCAGAAAGAAGGGGGCTTCTCCAGGTTCCCCGCAGGAAACCAGTTCGGGCACTGAGGTGATATCCGGGATGGGATTCACGAAGATTTCAAAACTATTGACTGCGAAGTAGTCTGTCACCGTGCTCTGCAGCCGGGTATAAATGGTCTGGGGGTTACCGGTATTGGTGTGTATGGGATCAAGCGGGTTCGTATTGTTTTCGGCATCGGCCTGAGAACTGAAGTAGCGCACCTCATACTCCGGTTGGGATAATCCGTTTAAGATGGGAAGGTCGTTTTCCCGCAGGTCGAAGATTTCAAGCCCGTCACCGCTGGGGTCGTCGTTTCGAAACAAGTCCATTGGAATCCCCGGTTCGATTTCGGGAGTAAAACAGGAAACGCTTGCCACCCATCCGTCATAGACATTTGCAAAGGTGAGGTTCCGGGACCGGAAGGTAACTGTCAGGCAACCCTCCGGATTTGCCTGGGAAGCGCTTACCTCCAATGGATCGGGCAGCGAAAAGATATTGGTGATGGTCGCCAGGATTGGGGCGTCGTCTGATGGGCCGTTGTAGACTTTGAGGGAATCATTGGCCTTAATATTGGCCATCGTAAAGCGCATCCGGATCCGGTCCCCGGCAGTTGCCGGACAAAAGGTCACGATACCGTTCTCGTTGTTGCCATAGACGTCTATCCCTCCGCTATCGTAAAATGTTGCCTCACAGGTCGAATAGCGAACTTCGAAGCCGGGGCTGTTGTTGCGGGCGGGCATGTTGATGGTTTGTGCGCTCCCCACATAAGAGGGCAGGCCCGTCAACAGGAGTAAGCAGACAAAGGAAAGCGGTTTCAGGATTTCAGAAATTGGACCCATTGGATCCCCAAAATAGGAGTTTTATTTGCATAATCCATTTTTTCCCGACCACCGAACGCAGGGATCGCGCTAATCCAGTTCCCGAAAGGAAAACAGTTCCGGAGATGGGCTGTATGATTGTACTCTGGCAGGCAGGATGCCTAAGCGGTTTCTCAGAATTCCGATCCTTCAATAGGGATGAAATCCTGCTGGGCCATTGCAGGGGCTCCGAGTATCTTGTTTTCAGGGGAGGGGGCGTATTTCCCCCAATGTACTACCACTTTTGAATTCATTAGGCTTCATACAACTTCATCGTAACACACGACCCTTTTTACTTCGCATTTCGAAGCACCAGATACACAACCCCCGTGAACAAAGCCAGTTTTACCAGGGTGCCAACTATAGAATTCCTCAGCCTCTTTTCCTTTCTGTAGATCGAGTCGAAATCCCTGCTCCCAAAAGTCAAGAGGTAGACGGTAACCGCGCCTATCCACTCGGAAGAATGTGCCGCAGGGTTTGTCTCATGCTCCCAGATGGGATCATTTTTGCTCGATTTGTCTTTTTCAGCTTCGGGATCCATACGGAAATTCAAAGTTCAGTTTCATCTGGCCGGGATTGGAGATAGGGGTCCTGTTCATTATGGAGCTACTCCTGTTTGGATATTACCCCTAACCTTTCCCCCATCAGGATGTGTTTATACCCACTGCCCCCTTCCTTCACGGGCGCATCTATGGTGAAGTTTACCCCATCCTGGAAGATCATGATGAAATCCGAGCCGCCGAAGGCAAAATGGCCCAGCATATCGCCCTTTTTTACCTGTGTCCCCGGGGTTATATTGGCTTCGAAATTCACGGAGCCTACCACGCCCATTCCGATCGGCAGCAGCGCAACCAGGCCGTAGTTATCTGTTTCCAGGATCACACAGCCCCGGGTTTCGACGGATTGCCATCCTGTTTTTGCCGCAGGGTTGAACGCATACCTTTGGTTATCGGCGTCCCACCAAAGCTGACCCCCCGTGGGATTGATGCCCTGGATGATCCGGACCTCCTTTACGGTGCCTCCCATCGGGAAGTGGTACCGGTGGTAGTCATTGACATTCAGGAAGGAATGGGTAAAGGTGCCGTTGGCAAAGGCATCTTTGTACCCACTGTCATCCCCGATGAGGTTGGAGATGGATTTCAGGGTGGCTGACTTCACAGGGACGCCGTCTTTGGCGATCAGGTTCGAGGTGCTGTCGATGGCCCATACTCCCTGGGGCTCCGAGTCGGCAAAGGAAACGACCACCGAATCCACCTCAGGACTCGCAATGGGCCGCATATCGGGGGATTTCAAATAGCGGGCAAAGAACTCGTTAAAGGTTTTCCAGTTGGAAGGGTCTTCATACCACCCCTGTTGCAACCCAAAATTCGGGTCGTTCAGGGCCATTTGGTAGCGCTCCTCATTCCATGAATCCGTTGTGTCCAGATACCTGGCCCAGGATTTGTTAAAGGTGGTCAGCCATTTGGCAAAGGGCTCGTAGTACTGCAGGGAATTGTTGACCAGGCCTTTTCCTTCAAGCTCCGGGAGCGGCTGGTCGATCAGGAAATAAAAAGCGCAAAACCCCTGGAAGATGTGGTCGAAAATTTCCGGGTATTCCTCCTTTTCGATGATGGCCCACGGCATGGTGGTTTCGGCCCATGTAATGAACCGATAGTACTCCTGGAGGTCTTGTGCCGGGTTTGTATTGGGGTCCGGATTGATTTGCTTTGCCTTCTGCAGGGAAGACTGCAGCATTGATTTCAATTCCGGGTCACTATCCAGAAGGGCAATCAGTTCTTTGGTCGCCTCTCCGTATGCGACCTCCTCTTTAGGGGAAGCACATGAAAAGAAAAGAAGGCCGATAAGAACAAGTAGTATATTCTGAGGTGTTTTCATAGGGATGCATTGAGGGTTATCTTATCTCTGGGCGGATCAACGGGGCGACCAGGGAGGAGTATCATTGATGTTTATTTGATTGCTTTTTTAAGGAGAAATGCGATAAATACCCCGGCAAATGAAGCGGGGAGCATGATCCCCAAGACATAAAGGATTTCAAACGGCCATAAATTGTGGTGGGTTTTATCGATAAAAATGATATCGTAGAAGATCCTTCCCATTACGGAGATTAAAACTCCGGCACACAGGAAAAGCGGGATTTGAAACCAGACCCCCCGGGTAACAAAAACAGGCAGGAGGGAAGCCACAAAGGTCAATATGCCCATTAGCAGGAACAGGTCTATCCCCAGGACCGTTCTTTCGTTATAAGGCTGAAACCAGTAGGAAACTGCGCCAATGATCAATCCGAAGATTAACGAGGTCTGAAAAGAGGTGTCCTTTAAAAGGGCAGATACATTCATTCAAAAGATTCTATAGCCTCAATGGCATGCAAGCGATGTTATTTCATCAGGTTTCTTTCCTTCAGCAGCTTCTTCAATTCTTTGTTATTGCCAGAATTCCGGGTCAGTTTATAAATAAAGAATAATGGGATTAACGTAAGGAGGCCCCAGGTGTTTTTCCAAATACTGTACACCACAACGCCAAACATGAATCCGATAACGAATGCATTTGCGATGGACGCCAGTTTCATTTTCCTCCCTTTGTCCAGCAGTTGCTGATCCGTCAGTTCCGATAATTCTTTTTGCGCCAACTTTTTAGGTGGTATTCCGGACATACCCTGGTTGCTTCAGCCTGAATGCCCAATGGATGGGTTCCTGTAAATATAAAGCATCTCTCGCTATCTGCCTCCAAGGGATCACATCCATGGCCGGGCCGTTAAAATTCTCCTGTTACTGGGAAAGGGATTTGGAATTCCAAAGGAGGGTACTTCAGGAATTCTGGTCGGGGTTTTGGTAAAACAGCACAAAGCGCCTTAGGATTTCCCGGGGCACAGGGGTGTCTGCCCCGCTGACGGCAGTGATGAGGCTGTCGGCCTCCTCCGGCGCAAAATATCCGTAGTCTTTGTAGGTCTTGATGCGCAGGATGAATTCCCCAGAATCGGCCTCGGGGTGGAACTGGGTGGCATAGATGTTTTTACCGATCCGGAACATCTGTACCGGACAGGTCTTGGAACCGGCCAGCAGGGTCGCTCCCGGGGGAATGCGGTCACAGGCTTCCTTGTGGCCAACCAGGGCATTGAAGGTTTCCGGGAGGCCGGCCAACAGCGGGTCCTGCTTTCCATGGGCCGTCAGGGAAACCTCCACACTTCCAATAGGCTCGGAATACCTCCCGGAGATGGGGGCCCCGCAATACTGCCCCAACAGTCCGTTGCCTGAACAACAGCCCAGGAAGGGAAAATCCATGGGGATCATCTGGTCAA
>JAWWDW010000160.1:0-5105 GCA_033719735.1 Robiginitalea sp.
AACCAGCCCGTCATGTCCCGGCACCTGTGGATGTACGAGGGGACCACAGAGTATTTCGCAAACCTCTTCCAGATCAGGGAGGGGTTGATTGACGAGGCGGATTTCTACCAGCGGATGACCGACAAGATCATGTATTCAAGGACCTATGACGATACCATGCCCTTCACGGAAATGAGCCGCAATGTCCTGGTAGAGCCGTATGCCGGCCAGTATGCCAATGTCTACCAGAAGGGGGCCCTTATCAACATGGCACTGGATATCCGCCTTCGGGAACTGAGCGGGGGCGAAATGGGAGTGCTGGACCTGATGAAGGAACTGATCCGGGAATACGACAGGGATACGCCCTTCAAAGATGAAGCCCTGTTTGATATCATTGTGGAAAAGACCTATCCCGAGATCCGGGATTTCTTCGATACGTACGTAAGTGGGACCACCCCGATCGATTACGACCAGTTTCTTGAAAAAGTGGGCCTGAGCCTTCAAGGGACTCAGGTGGACTGCTACTTCTTTTTCCAGGACCGGGTGCCCTTTATCAATACAACCCCGGACCAGAAAAGCATCTTTATCCGGGATGATATTCCGTTGAACAGCGCCATGCGCGAAGTGGGGCTTCAGCCCGGCGATGTCCTGAAGCAGATCAACGGGGAGGATTTCAATATGGAGTCTGCCCAGAACATCCTGGGGACAAGTATCTCCTGGACACCGGACACCCCTCTGGACCTGGTGATCGAGCGGGACGGGGAAGAAATGACCCTGAAGGGGCAGGTAGGGACCCCGAAGGTCGAGAAGTTCACCATTGCCCCTTTGGAAAACCCCACCCCGGAGCAACTCAATTTGCGGCAAGCCTGGCTGAAGGGTTGACGGAAACCCGCATAAAAAACGCCCTCGAACGAGGGCGTTTTCAGTCTTCTAAATCCCGGGAGGATTAACCCAGGGCCACCCTTGCAAACCCGGTGACTTCCAGGCCGGCGTCGGCGGATTTTACATATTGGGAGACACTAATCTTGCTATCCTTGATGAAGTCCTGGTTAACCAGGGTGTTGTCCTTGAAGAACCGCTTGAGTTTCCCCTGGGCGATCCTGTCCAGCATTTCTTCAGGCTTCCCTTCCTGACGAAGCTGGTCCTTGGCAATTTCGATCTCCTTGTCAATGGTCTCCTGGTCCACCTGGTCCTCATTCAGTGCCACGGGGTTCATGGCTGCTGCCTGCATGGCAACATCCTTGGCTACCGTAGCCGCATCTTCCACTGCCTTGGAGAGTCCGACCAGGGTAGCGATTTTGTTGCCCGCGTGGATATAGGACCCCACAAAAGGGGCGCTCAGTTTTTCAAAACCACCGATCTCGATCTTCTCCCCGATAACCCCGGTTTGTTCCAGGAGTTTTTCCTGCACGCTGAGTCCGTTGAAATCAGCTGCCAGGAAGGCGTCTTTGGAATCGAAATCCAGGGCCAGCTCGGCCAGTTGGTTGGCCAGGGCCACAAAACTTTCGTTTTTGGCCACAAAATCCGTTTCACAGTTCAGGGATACAATGACTCCTTCCGTGTTGCCATCGTTTACTCTTGCAATGACAGCCCCTTCAGAAGAGTCCCGGTCGGCGCGCTTTGCTGCTACCTTCTGTCCTTTTTTGCGCAGGATCTCAATGGCTTTGTCAAAATCCCCTTCGGCTTCCACCAGGGCTTTTTTGCAGTCCATCATCCCTGCTCCCGTGGCTTTCCTTAATTTATTTACCTCTGCTGCGGTAACTTTTACCATTTTATAGTGTGTTTGTGGAATCGTGCAATTCCGTTTTTTAAATATTAGTTGTCGTTTCTCAGGTTATTCAACCCCTCCCTTGACCTTGTCCTGCCATTCCTTGAGCTCATCCCACTTGCCGTCGGCAGCCATTTTGGCCTGTTTTGGCCAACTGCCCGGATCCAGGTGAGCGAGGCGCGAACTGGCCTCGGTCAGGAGCTCCTTGATTTTTTCGGGATCCCCTCCGGCCAGGGCTTCGTAGGTGCCCATCCCGGCGCTTGCCAGGGCTTCCGCTGCCTTGGGGCCAATTCCTTCAATTTTGGTAAGGTCGTCGGCTTTTTCTTTGTCCGCCTTCTTTTCGGAGGCTTCCTCCTTTTTCGGGGCCGCTTCCTTTTTCACCTCAGCCTTCGCCGGTTCTTCCTTTACGGTTTCCTCAGCGGCTTCAGCCTTTGGGGCCTCCTCGGCTGGCTTGGCAGCTTTGGGTTCCGGAGCGGTTGGCGCCTCGGTTTCGGTCTCCTTTTCCTGCTTTTCAGCTGCTTTTTCAGAACGGCGTTCGGCCAGCCCTTCAGCAACAGCTGCGGTTACCTTGCTCATGATGATGTCAATGGATTTTGAGGCATCGTCATTGGAAGGAATCACAAAATCAATGGGACGGGGGTCCGAATTGGTATCCACCATGGCGAAGATGGGGATGTTCAGTTTTTCGGCCTCCTTCACGGCAATATGCTCCCGCATGGTGTCTACCACAAAAATAGCACCCGGAAGCCGGGTCATGTCTGAGATGGACCCGAGGTTTTTCTCCAGTTTCGCCCGGAGTCGCTCCACCTGCAGCCGCTCTTTTTTGGAAAGGGTGTCAAAAGTACCATCCTTCTTCATCCGGTCGATGGAGGTCATCTTCTTGACCGCCTTGCGGATGGTGACAAAGTTTGTGAGCATCCCCCCGGGCCAGCGCTCCGTAATGTACGGCATGTTGACGGCAGATACTTTTTCTGCCACGATGTCCTTGGCCTGCTTCTTGGTCGCTACAAAAAGGATTTTGCGACCGGAGGCGGAAATTTTCTTGAGGGCCTCGCAAGCTTCATCCAGCTTGGCGACCGTTTTGTAAAGGTTGATAACGTGGATCCCGTTGCGCTCCATGTAGATATAGGGCGCCATGTTGGGGTTCCATTTGCGGGTGAGGTGCCCAAAATGCACCCCAGCTTCTAAAAGATCTTTTACTTCAGCGTTTGTAGCCATTCTTTTTAATTTAGTTTACGTTCTTTGAAAGCGCAACGGCAAAGTGGTAACCCCGACGTATTGTGTCAGGATATGCCTTTGTCGTTTAGATGCTAAACCAAATCGGCTCCGGTTCCGTGTATGACGGTTTTTCCGGGCTGTACTAGTTTCTCCGGGGAGAACTTTTCAAGGAACTGGGTTAATACAATCCTGCAGGGCAGGGTTTGAAAAATCCCTCCGGATACATTCCGGGGGGATGTGAAATTATCGTTTGGAGAACTGGAATTTCTTACGGGCCTTCTTCTGTCCGTATTTCTTCCGCTCCACCATCCTCGGGTCCCGGGTCAGCAGGCCTTCCGGTTTAAGGGCATTGCGGTTTTCCTCGTCCACTTCGCAAAGGGCACGGGAAATCGCTAGCCGCACGGCCTCTGCCTGTCCGGTGATTCCGCCTCCGTAGACATTGATATTGACGTCGTAGGAATTGGTGGTGTCTGTCAGCGAGAAAGGTTGTTGAACCTTGTACTGCAGGGTTGCGGTAGGGAAGTAGTCAGCGAGGTCCCGCTTGTTCACGGTGATGTTCCCCTTTCCTTCCGAAAGATAAACACGGGCAACGGCGGTTTTCCTTCTCCCGATTTTGTGAATTACCTCCATTATCTAAGGTCGTTTAAATTTATTTGCTTTGGTTTCTGTGCTTCCTGCTTGTGCTCCGTTCCGGCGTACACATAGAGGTTGCGGAACAGATCGGCACCTAGCCGGTTTTTCGGAAGCATCCCCTTAACAGCCTTTTCAACAAGGGCGGTTGGATTTGAATCCATCAGGTCGCGGGCACTTCTGCTGCGTTGCCCTCCCGGGTATCCCGTATACCGGATGTATTGTTTGTCATCCCACTTGTTCCCGGAAAGCGAGATTTTATCGGCATTGATGACCACCACGTTGTCCCCGCAGTCCACGTGGGGGGTGTAATCGGTCTTGTACTTACCTCTGAGGATGTTCGCAACCTTAGAAGCAAGCCTTCCCAGCGTCTGGCCATCGGCATCCACCAGCAACCATTCTTTGTTGACGGTCTTTTTGTTGGCGGATTTGGTTTTGTAGCTCAATGTATCCACTACTCGTATTTTAAATTAAACACTTCATGCCCGATAAACGGGCTGCAAATGTACAACTATTAAGTTGAATTACAAATGGCTATTCTGCAATATTTTATTCAGTCCTGAATTTTTTAGGGCAGCCCACTTCGGCGACTTTCGCTCCCAGGGAAAAACCGGGTGTTACTGTGATCTTCGAGGCGGGGTTCGGATGTCACGTAAAACTTCCAGTTCCGGATCTCTTTTCCTGCTGCCCGCTTTCCTTTTTAGGCTTTCGTGGTACTATTTCCGGTGCTTTGCCGTTATACTAAGAAAATCAAAACCTATGAAACTCAGGATTTTCTTAAGTATTGTGTTCGGGGCCCTTTTGCTCTCCTGTTCCTCGGACGACGATTCCGGTTCGAATTCCATCGTAGGCACCTGGGACCTGGTTGCCGTGGAGCTCGATGGGACGACCCCGGAAGAAGAAGCCGCAGAGCAATTGATCAGTCTTCTTGCCTTACAGGGTTGCTACCTGATCACGTTGGACTTTGAAGAAAGTGGTACTGCAAGCTTCCAGAGCTCTTTGGGATATATCGATTACAGCGGCCTGCTTGCGGGAAGCTTCAATGTTGACTGCCCCACCGAGAGCGATACGGAAAGCGCGACCTATACCTATGAAAATGGTCAGCTGGAGATTACGGATGCCTCAGGGCTGACCGAAACAGTGGGGGTTATCCTGTCCGGTGACCGCCTTACCTTTGATCTGGAAGGCTCCGAATTCGAGGATATCGGAAGCAGCGGATCCCTGATCTTCGAAAGGAGATAGCAAACAGATGCCCGGGATGGTTTTAGTGTGCCTCCAGCCAGTTGGCGCCCACTCCGATATCCACCACAAGCGGGACCTGCAGGGTATAGGCGTTTTCCATCTCTGACTTGATCAGTGCGCTCACCTCTTCCAATTCAGGGGTGTAGACATCGAAAACCAGTTCATCGTGAACCTGCAGGAGCATTTTGGTCCGGTATCCCTTTTCTCCTAGTTTTTTGTGGATGCGGATCATGGCAATCTTGATAATGTCTGCCGCACTCCCCTGAAT
>JAWWDW010000161.1:0-5060 GCA_033719735.1 Robiginitalea sp.
CATCTGGTTTTATCTGGCCACCATCGTGACCGTTGCAGTCCTCCATATCTTCAACAGCCTGGAACTCCCAGTTAGCGCCCTAAAAAGCTACTCTGTATACGCAGGGGTTCAGGACGCCCTGGTACAGTGGTGGTACGGCCACAATGCGGTAGCGTTCTTCCTGACCACCCCCTTCCTCGGGCTGATGTACTATTTTATACCCAAGGCAGCAAACCGGCCCATCTATTCCTACCGGTTGTCCATCGTACACTTCTGGTCCCTGATCTTTATCTACATCTGGGCCGGACCCCACCACCTGCTGTACTCCGCCCTCCCCGACTGGGCCCAAAACCTGGGGGTTACCTTCTCCGTCATGCTGATCGCCCCATCCTGGGGTGGGATGATCAACGGATTGCTCACCCTCAGAGGCGCCTGGGACAAGGTGCGTACGAGCCCCGTGCTCAAATTCATGGTGGTCGCCATTACCGGCTACGGAATGGCCACGTTTGAAGGCCCCATGTTGTCCCTTAAAAACATCAACGCCATCGCCCACTTCAGTGACTGGATCATCGCCCACGTGCACGTGGGGGCCCTGGCATGGAATGGCTTCCTGACCTTTGGGATGGTCTACTGGCTGGTCCCTAAAATGTTCAAGACCCGCCTGCATTCAACCCCATTGGCAAACTTCCACTTCTGGATCGGCACCCTGGGGATCGTCCTCTATGCCCTTCCGATGTATGTCTCCGGGTTTACGCAGGCCCTGATGTGGAAGGAATTCAACCCGGACGGCACTTTGGTCTATGGAAACTTCCTGGAGACCGTCAACGAAATCCTGCCCATGTACTGGATGCGCGCCATCGGCGGTACGCTTTACCTGGTCGGGCTTTTTGTGATGCTCTATAACATTATCGCCACCATCCGCTCTGGAAGCAAGGTGGAAGATGAACTGGCGGAAGCCCCCGCCCTGGCCCGGGTCAGTGCGAGAAGGACGGCCGGGGAGAAATACCATACCTGGCTGGAGCGCAAGCCCATCCAGCTGACCCTCCTGGCCACGGTGGCCATCCTGATTGGAGGGATCGTTCAGATCATCCCGACCCTGCTCGTGGAATCGAACATCCCCACCATCACCAGTGTCAAACCCTATACGCCCCTTGAACTCGAGGGTCGTGACCTCTACATTCGGGAGGGATGTGTGAGCTGCCACTCCCAGATGATCCGTCCCTTCCGAAGCGAGGTGGAACGCTACGGGGAATATGCCAAGGCCGGGGAATTTGTCTACGACCACCCCTTCCTTTGGGGTAGTAAGCGTACCGGCCCCGACCTGCTTCGTGTGGGGGGCAAATACTCCGACAACTGGCACCTGAACCATATGTATGACCCACAGAGCACGTCCTCCGGGTCCATTATGCCTGCCTATCAGTGGCTGATCCGTAATGAACACGACCGCAGCGATGTCCAGGCCAAAATGAGGACCATGGTTACCCTGGGTGTGCCCTATACGGAAGAAGACATCGAAGGGGCCGAGGCGTCCATGGATGCCCAGGCCACCCAAATCGAGAAAAACCTGTATGCGGACCCGGAATTTGCCCGCAGTTACGAGGAAGAGAAGAAATTCGCCCAGGAAAACGGGCAGGATTTCGTCCAGATGCGGGACCGGGAGATCGTCGCCCTGATTGCCTATCTGCAGCGCCTGGGCACCGACATCAAGATTGAACAGAGTAGTGAAGTCGCATCTGAAATTCCGTAAGCCATGATGAAAATTGTCAAAAGCCACCTGGAAACCATTGAAGGGGTAGCCACCTACCCCATGATTTCGCTACTTATATTCTTCGTCTTCTTTGCCCTTTTGTTCTGGTGGGTACTGACCACCTCCAAGGAGCGCATCAAGGAGATGAAAGAAATGCCATTAGATGACCAACAACCTAAACCTTTAGACCAATGAGAAATTCAACCCCCTGGTGGATACGGGTACCGCTGCTGTTCTTTGCCATCTTCGCCCTGATGGAGTATTTTATAGATTCGGGAGACCAGCCGGCCTTTATCGCCTATCCTATGACGCAATACTTCCTGTTGCTGGTACTGTTATTGCTGATAGCCATCGAGCTCATCCTTAAATCCATCGAGAACATCATGTTCCAGACCCTCTCTGAGGAAGCCAAGGAGCGCTACCTCGCCTCCAAGTCCAAAGCCTGGGAGTGGAAATGGGGCAAGAAGATGTACCAGAAACTGCTGGGGTCCCGGCCGATCGAGGAAGAAGGGGAAATTATCCTGGACCACAACTACGACGGGATCAAAGAGCTGGACAACCGGCTCCCCCCATGGTGGGTGTACCTTTTTTACATCACCATCGTCTTTGGGGTGGTCTATCTGGTGCGTTTCCACATTTTCAATGATTACGACCAGGAATTGGAGTACGAAAGGGAAATGGCAGCGGCCCGCATCGCCATTGAGGAATACAAGAAAACGGCCAAGGACCTGGTAGACGTCAACACCGTTGAATTGCTCACGGAGGCTTCAGACCTCAGCGCCGGAAAAGCCATCTTCGAGGGCAACTGTGCAGTATGCCATATGAATGACGGTGGAGGCGGTATTGGGCCAAACCTGACCGACGACTACTGGATCCTTGGAGGGGGCATCAGGAATGTCTTCAAAACCATTTCCGAAGGAGGCCGGGCCGGAAAGGGCATGGTCGCCTGGAAGACGAACCTGAAGCCGAGTGAAATTGCCCAGGTGGCCAGCTATGTGCTGGAAATGCACGGGACCACCCCGGCAAACCCGAAAGACCCCGAAGGTGAGATCTGGATTGACCCCAACGCCCCGGTAGACGAGGTGGAGGTAGAGCTCGATTCCACCGGTGTGGAAGTCATTATGGAAAACGAAACCACCAATCCGCTGGAAGGGGAATAAGCCCCCGCTGGCAACCCGTACTGGACTCCAATCATTATGGAAAACCCCGAGAATTTCAGGGACTCGATAGCCACGATCAGTGAGGAGGGAAAAAGGGCCTGGATCTTTCCCAAGAAACCCAGTGGCCGCTTTTACACCTACCGGAAGTGGGTGAGCTACCTGCTGCTCATCTTCCTGTTTTCAGCTCCCTTTATCAAGGTGAACGGGAATCAGTTCCTGATGTTCAACGTCCTGGAGCGGCGGTTCAATATTTTCGGGTTTCCCTTCTGGCCACAGGACTTTCACCTCTTTGTGATCTCCATGATCATCGGGGTGATCTTTATCGCCCTCTTTACGGTGGCCTTCGGTCGGATTTTTTGCGGCTGGATGTGTCCGCAGACGATCTTTATGGAAATGGTATTCCGAAGGATCGAGTTCTGGATCGATGGAGACCGTGGGGCCCAGATGCGCCTGGCAAAGCAGCCCTGGAATGGGGAGAAGATCCGTAAACGGCTCCTGAAATGGGCGATATTCTTCCTTATTTCCTTTGCGATCGCCAATATTTTCCTGGCGTACCTGATCGGGAGCGACCAGCTTATTCAATACATAACCGAAGGCCCTGCGGCACACATGGGCACCCTGGTGGCCCTGCTGATCTTTACCGGGGTATTCTATTTTGTATTTACCTGGTTCCGGGAGCAGGTGTGTATCATCGCATGCCCCTATGGCCGGATGCAGGGGGTTTTGCTTGATGACAAGTCCGTGATCGTCGCCTATGACTATAAACGGGGTGAGGGTGAAAACGGCCGTAAAAAGTTCCGGAAAGGTGAAGACCGGGAAGCCCAGGGTTATGGGGATTGCATCGATTGTAAGCAATGCGTGCACGTGTGCCCCACCGGGATCGACATCCGAAATGGGACTCAACTGGAGTGCGTGAATTGCACCGCCTGTATTGACGAGTGCGATACCATCATGGAAAAGGTAAACCTTCCCAAAGGCCTGATCCGTTACGCCAGCGAGGCAGAGATCGCCGATAAGGAACCGTTTCGGTTTACTCCCCGGATGAAGGGCTACGCCGCCGTACTGACGGTGCTGATCGGGGTGCTGATCGGCATGCTCTTCCTCAGGAATGAAGTGGAAGCGACCATCCTGCGCCTGCCCGGCCAGCTTTATGAACGGAAGGAAAACAACGTCATCCGGAACTTCTACTCCTATAAACTGATCAACAAGACCAGCCGGGAGATCCCGGACATCCATTTCAAACTGGAGTCCCACCAGGGGGCCATCTACTTTGTCAAAGGGGACGGTTTTGAAGTTCCCGCCCAGGAACTCACCGAAGGCACGCTGTATATCGACATCAACAATGCCGCCCTCAGCGGGGACAAGGACCAGCTGAAAATCGGGGTCTATAGCGGAGATGAACTCATAGAAACGGCAACGGCACGCTTTTTGGCGCCCCGTTCCTACAGATAACAGAACACCATGAAATTTAATTGGGGAACCGGTATCGTCCTGGCTTTTATAGCCTTTATTGCATTTATCCTGTATTTCGTGGTCCTCTCTTTCAGGGACCCCGCTTCGAACCACGACCTGGTGACCGAGGATTATTACAGGAAAGAACTCACCTATCAGAAAGACCTCGATGCTTCCCGGAACCTGGAGGAATTCGGGGGTGGGGTAAGCGCCACCATCACCGATGAAGGACTCCGGATTGCATTCCCCGAAGCCATGGAGCCGGAAAAAATAGAAGGAACTGTGTCCCTTTACAGGCCATCCAATAAGCAATTGGATTTTGAAACTCCAATACAATTATCCAATAAACAATTGCTCATACCCAAGAGTCGCTTGTTGGATGGTCGCTGGGACATTCGGGTCTACTGGACCTATGAGGGAAAACCTTACCTGTATCGGAGCCGGATGACGTATTGATAGTTGGCAGTAGCAGTTGGCAGTGAGCAGTGGGCAGTGGGCAGTGAAGAACCCGTCATTTCGAACCGAACGAAGTGAGCGTGAGAAATCTCATCAAGTGGGTTCTGCACATCATTGGTGAGATTTCTCAGTCCCCCGATAGCTATCGGGGCTCCTTCGAAATGACATTGAGCTAGTCCCGTGTTCCATTCATGAGCTCCCGGTCCACAAGCAGCTGCAGCGAATCGATCTGGCCCACGGCCTTAGTGTAGATAGCGTCCTTGTAC